>JBPCRR010000024.1:0-2779 GCA_050996645.1 Acidimicrobiales bacterium
GTGGACGTCGACGCTCGCGGTCGCCGTGGTCAGGCCCAGCAGAGGCTTCAGCCAGACCCCGCCACCCGCCGGCTCGGCCTGAGAGCGTCTGGCATCCGCCGGGAGCCGGAGACTGCGGAGATGCCCGAGGGCGTCGAGCCGAGCGGCGCGATGGTTGCTCGCCGAGCTGGGGTCGGGCTTGGTCGGCCGCGCGGTGGCGGTGGCAGTGGCCGTCCCGCCGGTAGCCGTGGTGGCGGCGGCGGCGGTGGCGGCGGTGGCGGTGGCGGTGGCGGCAAGGATCACCGCGACGCAGACAACCCGGCGGGTCGAGATCCTCATGGCCGCCAGGCAACTCCCGCGCTCACCTGAAGGACGCGAGCACGATGCGGCCGCTCGCCGTCGTGGCGCCGTTGCGGATCGTCAGGTTCGCGGCCAGCTGGTTGCCGTGGGCGCGGGTGATGAGCTTATGACCCGCGGCCGTGAGCGAGAAGGACAGGTAGCCCAGCTCGTTGACCCCGAGCTGCTCAGATCTGGAGCTGGCGATCGTCTTGCCGGCGGATGTGAGCTTGACGGTGGCGGCGCAGGGGGCGGCGGCCAGGCAGGCTGACAGGATGCCCCCGCTCCAGCCGTGGGAGACGAAGTCGGTGGTGCCGATGATCTTCAGCGCGCCGCCCTGCCTGAGACTGCGCCGCGGGCTGATCCCCGAGGTGGTGAAGGGAACGAGGTTCACCTGACGGGTGACTCCGAGTCCGGAGCTGTCGCGCACGACGACCTTGACCTCCAGGCGATGCTGGGCAGAGCGCCTGAGCAATCCGCGGGCGATCGAGGAAGGGCTGAAGTACACGACTCCCCCGCCGGTGGGAATCTGCTCGGGGCCGGTCGTGGCGAGCGTGGCCCTTCCAGACGAGACTGTGGTTGAGAGCGAGCAGGAGGTCGGCTGGAAGCACTCCACCGGCAGCCCGGCGTTGCCGTGCCCGGGGATGAACGCGCTCCGTCCGACGATCGCCAGATGCGAGGGCGTGGCGACGGAGGGCGAGCTGCCGAGCATCTGTCCGGCGGACCCGATCGCCCGCACCCCGAAGTACGGGTAGGCGCTGTTGACCACAATCGGCGTGCGACCGCCCGCTCCGACGGGCCTTGAGGCCGCGACGAGCGAGGTGGGCGTGGCCCCGCCCAGGGCCTGCCAGGAGCTGACGCCGCCGGCACCGGGCCAGCTGGGGTGCAGATCGATGGCGCCCCCCGCCTCCGGCGAGACGGTGAGGCTCGGTGCGGACGCCACCTCCGGAGTCGCGACACCGCCGGTACCCGCCGCCGCGGTGGCTGCGTCGACGTAGTCGCCGTCGATATTGATCGTGTCCCCGTTGTAGGTCTCGTTGTGGTCGCCCTGGTACTGGTGCAGTCGCTCGTGCGAGCTCCAGTCGGCGCTGGGGACGTTGGGATCCGAGGTGTTCATGGCGCCGTTCCAGCTGGCGATCCAGATGTCATCGGGCTCGAGGTAGCCGGTGCCCGCGCTGGCCGCCAGGTCCCGGATACCGGAGTCGGCACTGCTGTAGACGCCTGACTTGTAGCCGCTCGCGTGCAGTTGGGCGGTCCATGCGGCCAGGAACCGCAGCACGGTCGCGCTGGTGCTGGTGCTCGGGTTGTAGCCCTCCATGTCGAAGTAGAGCGGGTTGCCGGGGCCCAGGCCGACTGCCTGGGCCGTGGTGATCGCGTCAAGCGCGGCCGCCGTCCCTTCGCTGGTGGCGCTCCCCGAGGAGATCGCCGCGCAGCCACAGCTGTTGCCCGGAGCCTCCAGCCCGACGTAGATGGGGACCAGGTGCCAACCGGCGGCCGACTGCGCGACCACCCACTCAGGAGTCAGGTTGGTCTGCGTGCAGGCCATGTTGGTGCCGCCGATGTACACCCCGATCGCGCGGTAGGGCGAAGCGCCCCATGCCGACATCTGCCCGGAGCTGGGCGTCGAACAGGCGTCGAACCCGTCGCCGGTATAGACGGCACCCGGCTGCGAGGGCGCGGAGGACACCTTCGCGGATCTGGTGGTGTGCGTGATGGCGGCCACCGCGGACGGATGGGCTGTCCTTCCGGTCACCCTGGGAAGCGGGTGAACCCCCAACGCATGCTCGATCACCGCGGGGTGCCGTCCCCAGGTCGCGGTCACAAGGACCCCGCCACCGGCCTTGACGAGCTGGATGGCGGATCCACGCGCAGGCAGCGAAGCCGCGGTGGTGGGCAGCGGGAGCCCGGTGCCGCCGCCGGCGCCCGCGGCAGTCGTTCGTGACCTCAGCGGCGCCACCAGGATGGCCTCGGTACGTCCCGCGGCTCCCGCCCGGCAGCGCTGATCGGTGCCGGGCTGACCCAGGTAGACCGCGTGGCGGTCAAAGCGCACGCACGTGGCTGCCTTGGCGGCAAGCCGGTAGACCGGCCAGCCGCCAGGAACGACGACCCGATATCCGTGGTAGCGCACCACCTTGGCCGCGGATTTGCCCGGCGTGGCGCCGAGGGCTGCCCGGGGAGCCATCAGGATGCCCATGCAGGCCACGATGGCCAGCACGGCCAGGCCGACGAGCGGGTGTCGCGCCGTGGTCACGCACAGGCGACAGAGAGGACGGGCAGGAATGATAAATCCGAGCAAACGTCGGTGGTAAAGCAAACGGGTTCGCCTGACGCCTACGGAGTTAGCTGACGGGCTCGCGCCTCATAAAGCGCTACCGGCGGATCACCGCCGGACTCGCCCCAACAACTTGGGCTCCCCGCTTCCTGAGCTGGCATCTCAGGAACTCGGCACCGCATACAACAGCAG
>JBPCRR010000205.1:0-12820 GCA_050996645.1 Acidimicrobiales bacterium
GTTGCCGAGCGGCGGAGCTCGGCCGACGGTCGATCGACCATCGTTGTCGCGCCGGGGCGGAAGGGACAACCGCACCGGCCGGCGTCTCGACACGCCCGAGAAGGCCTTCGTCGAGCAAGCCGGCGAAAACGGCCGGCAAGGTGTCGGCGTCTTCGAGCAACCAGACGTGGCCGCCGCCGTGGATACGCACGAGAGTGGCGTCGGCATCCTCAGCCGCGAGTCGGGATGACGCGAACCACACAGCGAGGTCTCGGTCGCCGTGGATCACCACGGTCGGCACTTGATGGTCGCGCAGCTGGCGGAGTTGGCGGGCGGACGAGCAGTCGCTGATCGTCGCCACAAACGCTCGCAGGACGCTGCCAAGCGAGGAGAGGCGCTGACGGCCAAGGTCTCCCAGGGCGACATTCCGTGCCATCTCCCGCCGGGCGCGGACGGTCGTTCCAGCGATGTCGGTCGCGAGGAGTCCCGCGCCCACTGGGAGGAGGACCGGAAGCCGTCGAAATGATGCGGTGACAGCGTCGTATAGCCGCCCGATCGGCGCGTTGATGGCGAGGACCGCCAGTGCCCGCTGGGGTTCCAGGGCTGCGATCTCGACGGCGATTTTTCCGCCCATCGAGTGGCCGGCAAGCACCGCCTGGTCGATCTCGAGGGTGTCGAGTGCTCGGCGGTGCAGGTCGACGTAGGGGCTCCAACGCCACCCGCGGCGAACGAGTCCGCCGCTGCGGCCGTGGCCAGCGATGTCGACGGCGACGGCCCGGAAGCCAAGCGACGCGATCCGCGTCAACTGGCGGGCGTACAGCATTCCCTCACCGCCGAGCGCGTGGATCATGACGAACGGGATGCCCTCGCCGCAGCTGGACACGCCGACTCGATGCCCGCCGGCGAGCACGACATCGCGGTGTTCGAGTCGCAACCGCTTCAGCGCCGGCGCGGCAACTTTGCTCGCCGCGGCAGTCACGCACTGCCCACGGGTACTCGACGCCGCTTTCCTCCTGCGTCCACGCCAGCCGCTTGCTCCCGTGGCTCCAGGACATAGTCGGTTCGGTGGAAACGTCGCATCTGGCGGCGGAACTGGGTGGCAAAGCCCGGGTACATGGCGGCGTTGAAGCCGTCTTCGGTGAGGTACCAGCTTTGACAACCGGAGTTCCACGTGGTCCGTTTGAGCCTGCGTTGGATGTCCCGGTTGAAGCGCTCCTGCGCGTCGGGTCGCACGTCGTAGATGCGAAGGTCCTTGTCGACAATGGCTTTGATGGCCCGAACGGCATAGTCGATTTGTGCCTCGACGTAAACGAGAGCCGAGTTGTGCCCCGGCCCCGAGTTGGGCCCGAAGGTCAAAAACAGGTTCGGGAACCCGCCGATGTTGACGCTCTTGTACGCCTGGGGCACCGGACTCCACGCCTTCGCGAGGCTGCGGCGGTCGACGCCGATCACCGGGAACGGGAAGCCGGCGCGATGCGAGACCTCGAAACCGGTCGCGAACACGATGCAGTCGACCGCGTGTTCGATCCCGTCCGATGTACGGACGCCATCGGGGCTGAGCGTTGCAATCGGCCACGTGACGAGCTCGCAATTGGGTTCTTGCAAGGCGCGGTAGTAGGAACTCGAGGTGAGGGTTCGTTTGCAGCCAGGGCGGAAGTCGGGGGTGAGCTGGCGGCGCATCCACGGGTCCTTCACGGCGGCGCGCAGGTGAGCCCTGCCCGCGGCCGCAAGCGCGGTGGTGATGGGGGTGTCCCACACGAGCCCCAACGCGGCCGTTTCCATTGTCCAAAACAACCCAGCCCGTGCCGCGTCTTGGGTGACTGGGACGGTTCGGAAGAGCCGCTTGGCGACCGCTGGAACTCTCACGTTGGGTCGTGGCATCACCCAGCCCGGTGTGCGTTGGAAGACCTTGACCCGCTCAGCGGTGCCGACAAGCTCGGGGATGATTTGCACGGCGCTGGCGCCGGTACCGATGACCGCCACACGCTTGCCGGCCATGTCATAGGAGTGATCCCAGCGGGCGCTGTGGATCTTGTGGCCGCGGTACCTGTCGATGCCGCGCATGGCCGGCAAGCTGGCGTTGGCCAACGGCCCAGGGGCAGCCACGACCGCCCGGGCGGTGTGGTCGTCACCGCGTGCGGTGGTGGCCGTCCATGTTCCTGTGGGCTCGTCGAAGGCGAGGCCGCTGACTTCTTGGTCGAAGCGGAGGTGCGCAGCGAGATCGAAGCGCTCCACGAGGCCCTCGACATAGGCCTGGATCTCCTCTGCGCGAGAGAATGCCTCGGACCATTCCGGGTTTCGTGCGAATGAGAGGGAGTAGAGAAGCGACGGGACGTCGCATGCAGCGCCGGGATAGGTGTTGTCCCGCCACGTCCCCCCGACCCGATCGGAGCGCTCGAGGATGACGAAGTCGGTGATGCCTGCATGGCGGAGCCGGATTGCGGTGCCGAGCCCGGAGAACCCGGCGCCGACGATGATCGCTGTGTGCTCGACCTGTCTTACACGAGCGGTCCGGCTCATGCGACCGCCTCATAGGTGACCGAGTGAGTCCACGTCGGCAATCTCGGCAGGAGCGGCTCAGGGATGCGGTCGACGGCCGTCATAACCGTGTTCACGACAAGCCGGAAGGCGGTCGGGCTGTCAACAAACATTTCGCCGAGTCGACGGGCGACTTGGAACACGGTGTTGCTGTTGGTATGTGCACCGTTGGCCCCCATCCGGCCGTAGCGTTCGAGGGCAGCTTCGAGACGCTGGGGGTCGAGGCCCGCCTTCATCAGCTCTCCACGCATCCGAGATAACAGCGGGAAGGCTCCCAATAGCCACAGGTACTGGAACGGGTCGGCGCCCGCAGCCGCGAGCGCTCCGAGCTGGCGGTAGACCGGGGTGGCCCCAACCAAGTCCATGACGTGGAAGCCAACTGCCAGGTGACGGGACTCATCGTTGTTGACCTTGTCGAACACCGCTTGGCAGATGGGATCCTCCACGGCATCGGTCAGGAACTTCAACAGCGCTCCGTCGAGGGCAACTTCGAGCAACGGAATGAACGACGCCAGGAACATCAGCGGCAACTCGTCGGCGCGCCTGTCGAGGAAGGCCATCGCGAAGCGCAAGTTCACATTCGGCGCCGGCCTCTCGTCACCGTCCAACATGCCCCATCGGCGCATCAACGCCAGCTCGGCGTTGGCGTGGCGCTCCTCTTCGGCATGGAAGTAGCGATACAGCTGCGAAAGGGTCGGGTCTTCGGCCTTACGGGCCAAGGCTGCGAAGGCCCTGCCTCCAATGTGTTCCACCCACACCAAGTCGGCCATGAACGGTTTCAGCCGCGCTCGCTGGTCGTCGCTCACCAGGTTGGCCCCGGGCGCGCTCCAGTCGATGTCGGCTAGCGCCCATTGGCGGTCCTGGACGCGCTCCAGGGTTCGTTCGAGGTCTAGTGCCATCGTGTGTCCTCCCTACTCGCTCTTCACGCCACGACGCGAGCCGCGTCACGGCTCTCGTCGGGGGCGTCCTCGGGCGTGGATGCTGACGGCGCTGCGATTCGGGCAGCGAGACCCATCACCCTGGTATAGGTCGCGGGGATGTAGCGCTTTGCGTGCCATACCAACTGGGCCTCCGGCTGCGGGACGACATACAGCTGGCCCCGGTCGTGCGCTGCCAACGCCGCACGAGCGATCCGCTCAGGCGACCATCCCGTCCAACGCATCAAGCGCTCGGCGCCGGTCCCCGCCCGTTCGGCGATCCGGCCATCGCGGGCGATGTTCGTCTTCACGAATGTCGGGCACGCGACCGTCACAGCAATGCCTGTGCCTGCTAGCTCTGCAGCGACAGTCTCCGTCAACGACAGCACCGCTGCTTTAGAAACGCTGTACGGGCCCATACCCGGCGCAGCCGCGAAGCTCGCCGCCGACGCCACATTGATCACACCACAGGTTCCGGCTGCGCGAAGACGGGGCAAGAACACGTGACAGCCATGCACCGGACCCCACAGATTCACGCCCATTGCCCAGCGCCAGTCCTCGATCGGGATCTGACCTACCGGCTGGCCGCCGACGCCAACGCCGGCGTTGTTGACAACCAGGGTCGCCGGCTCGCCGAACCAGTCCGCAGCGGTGGTCGCCAGCGCCTCCACAGCGACGAGCTCCGACGCGTCGCATACGGCCGCGAAAGCTGTCCCACCCGACCTCGCGATCAGTTCCGCCGTCTCCTCGGCCCGACCCGCGTCAACGTCAGCGCACACAATTTTGCCGCTCCGCCGCGCCAGCTCGACCGCAAACGCGCGACCGATGCCACTGCCTGCTCCGGTCACGACCGCCCGAGCACCCTGGGAGCGGCGTTGGAGTCTCATCCCCGGGAGCCTCACGACCTCGAACCTCGGTTTGCCACGTCTAGCTCCTTGTGACCCTAAGAGATGCAAATAGCGTTCCGTCTCGCTGACCCATCGTGACACGACAGAAATGAGATGTCAAGCTGGTAATGTCTCGGAGTAGCAGGTACACTTCAGAGATGCGGGCTGGGATCGACGGCGGCCACCAAGTCACCACGGGGCGGCTCGCGTGGCTGGCTGGTGTCGCCGACGACCTTCTCGAACGGCCTGACCCGGTCCTCGACGAGGCCCTCAACGCCGCCGTGACCTGCTTCATGCGCCACGGCGTCGCCCATACCTCGGTGCGAGACATCGCCGCCGAGCTCGGCGTTTCGAAGGCCACCGTCTACCGCCAGGTCGGGTCGGTCGATGTGTTGGCCCGGGTGCTGCTCGCCCGCGACGTGCACCGCCTCGTCGACGCTGTCGTGGGCGCTGCCGGCGATGCTGAGGGGCCGGCGGCGGCTCTCGACGCCGTGACCGCCGCGGCGGTGTTTATCTGCCATCACCCGTTGGTCCAAAAGGTTCTCGCCGACGAACCCGACCTAGCCGCCGAACTGCTCGGTGTTGTCCCGGTCATCGCCTCGTCGATTACCGACGTACTCGCGTCGGTCATCGAGAATCTGATCCCGCTCCCCCGCAACGGTTCCAGCGCTGCGGTCTGCGCCGACGTCGCCGTGCGCGTCGTCGTGGCTGCGGTGTTTATCCCTCCGGTCGACCTCGAAACCTGCCTGCACGACGCCCTAGGCCCGCACCTGGGAATGTGAGTTGCCGTGACGACCCGCCTCGGACGACAACGCAGGCGGCGCCCGGCCGATGAGATCCGAGCCGTCGCGCTGGACGCGGCCGAGGCGTGCTTCATTCGCTTCGGCATCGAACAAACGACCATTGACGACATCGTGCGGGCCGCTGGGATCCCCCGCGCCACCCTGTACCGCCACGCGGGCGGCCGAGACGACCTGCTCATCGCCGTCATCCTCGCTGAGATCGACCGGGTGCTCGCCAGGCTCAGCCGCTACATCGCCACCCGTACCACCCTCGCTGACATCGTCGTCGACGGGACCCTCGAAGCGATCAAACTCGTCCGCCAGAACCCGCTGCTCAGCGTCTTCGCCAGCGGGCCAGCCGTCATCGGCGCCACGATCTCCGAGCAGGCGCTTGCCGGCCTACTCCAGCGGCTCCGTGGCTTCGTCGAGCCAATCTTCGAACCCGCCCAACGAGCTGGGCTTCTCCGCGGCGACCTGAGCGTGCCCGACGCCGTCGAGTACCTCGTGCGAACCATCGAGTCCCAGCTCAGCTTCGAAGCGCCTTGGCGCCGAACCGCGGCCCAACAACGGGAGTACCTGCGCCAGACACTGCTCCCCGTCTTCATCCCCGACGATGCCCTGGCGACCGGGCATCTGCTCCACGCCGGCGGTGGCAGCCGCCAGGGCGTCGAGGATTGGGACCCGACGCCCACTGAGTCGCAGGGCAGCCTGAGATGGCGGGACGGATAGCCCCTGCGGCAGCACACGTGACCACCTGTGGCCTGCTGAAGAAGACGATGCCCTGTTCGAGTCCGATCCGTCCTTGCCACGCTCCTCGTCTCGTCGGCGGCTCGCCGGTCTCAGGGGGAGCACAGATGCTTGCCACGGGCATCAGGCTCATGGCCCGCCGAGCGAGCTGTCCCGGTTCTAGGGTGACCGAATGACCGACACCATCGACCTCGACTCCGTCGATTTGGGCGCCTCCTACCGGCGGGTCCGGCGGGGGCTCAGCGCGTTTTTGACTAGCGGTGCCGACCCCGAGGCCCCGGTCCCGGCATGCCCCGGATGGACGGTCCACGACGTCGTCGCTCACCTGGTCGCAGTGCCCGAGGACGTAATGGCCGGCCGGCTGACAGGACCACCCGACAGCGAGTTCACCGCGGCCCAGGTTGCCCGCCGCCGGGACAGTTCCATAGAGCGGATGGTCGCCGAGTGGGAGCAGATGGCGCCGCCGTTCGAGGAACTTGTCGGGGGGATGAAGATCTGGCCGGCCTACCTGGACGTGCTGGGGCACGAGCACGACATCCGGGGAGCGCTAAACGCCCCCGCCGGCCGCGATGGGGAGGACGTGCGAGTCGCTGCCGTCCGGCTGGTCAACATCCTGTCGCCATCAGTCCCGATCGAGGTGCGAGTGGACGGAAGCAACTTCCGGCCGGGACCTAAAGGAGATCCGGCGGTCAGTCTCGACACCAGCTCGTTCGAGGCGTTCCGTTTCCGGCTGGGCCGGCGCAGCCGGTCGCAGATGGCCGCCATGAGCTGGCGGGGAGACCCGGTGTTAGTTCTGGATGAGCTCGCCATCTTCGGGCCGGCGGAGGCCGACGTGGTGGAGTGAGCGGGCTTCGAGCGCCGACCAACGAACCCAGGTGCTGCGAGTCTTGACCCCACTAGCGATGCGTAGAGATGGTGGAGAAGCTGGCGGATCAGACGCGGATCACCGCGACGCCCGGGATGGCGCCGTAGTCGCGGTCCTGGGGTATGACGGGTATCTGCTCCACGGTTGCGGTGGCGGCTACCAGGGCGTCGAGAATGGGGACGCGCCGCCGGCCGGTCCGCAGGCCAGCCACGATGCGTGCAAACTCCCGCGCCACCTCGGCATCGATTGGTAACGGGTCCCATCTCAGTGACCAAGGCGGCCAGCCCGCTGTCTCGGCCCGCGCCGGGCGGCAACTTCACTTTCACTGTTCAGGTGTCGAACCCCTCGGCCAGCGACCCGATCAAGATCACCTCGCTTCCCGATCAAGATCACCTCGCTTATCGACAACATCTACGGTGACCTGGCGACCTGGGCCGGCTCGACGTGCGGGGCCCTGATCGGCACGACCCTGGCACCGGGGGCGACCGCGTCGCCTTGTACCTACACCGGGCCGTTCGTCGGCAAAGGTGGGGACAGCCAGACCGACACGGTGACCGCGACCGGGGGTCGACCCCAACAACACCACCGCGTCGGTGACCGCCCAGGCCACGGTGTCCATCACCGCTGTGACGACCACGACCAGTAGCACCACCACCACGGTGCCGTCGACGACCACGACCAGTTCCGAGGTGCCGTCGACGACCACGACCAGTTCCACGGTGCCGTCGACCACCACGACGAACACCATGACGACAGCCGTCACCGTGACAGACCCTGGGGATCTTCCCCCTTCAACACCGGGGGCGGGGCGCTGTCGTTCACCGGCTCCGATGCCCGTAGGCCGGTTCTGCTGGCGGGTGTGCTGCTGCTGGCGGGCCTGGCGTTGGTACTTGGCAGTCGGCGCCGCAGCAGGCACCGCCCCTAGCCGTCAGGGGAGATAACACACCTGTCGGACAACGCCGGTGAGACTGCCGTCATGGCATCGGGGGCAGCACAGGGGTTGAGTCTGGGGTCATGGCAGTGCCTCGCAACGGGTGGGCCTGGAGCCTGTTCATTTTCATGATCTGCGACATGTGACCGGCACGATGGCGGCCGCCACTGGAGCGAGCACCACGGAGTTGACAGCCCCTATCTCATCCCCCACGGATGAACCCCGCCACGGCGGGGTTCATCGCGGTCTGACCAGGACTCTGCGGTGGAGAAGACGATCTCTTGTTCAAACCTCCTTGAGCTGCGGGAACGGCTCACCGGGCTGCTGCCGACAGCTCGGGTCACCGCAGCCCGAGCACCGTCCGCAGCGCACGCTCCACTGCTTCGAGATCGGCGGTGCTGAGGACTCCGCGCCCGGAGGACAGCAAGCGACGCTCGATTACCTGCAGCCGTCCTGCCCGGACGACGGACGGCCGTAGTAATCCAGCTTGCTGCCAGTCCGTCAACACCACATCACCCAAGCGAGGGGACGACACGCGGACACCGCTGCTAACCATGGCGACCATGACATCTGGGCCGGCGTTGTACGCCGACGCGGAGACTATGCACATAGGCCTCCGCTTCGAGCCAGTCAGGTCAGAGTAAAGAAAGGGGCCGAGATAGATCTCGCCGCGATCCACCGGCTATCGTCGGGCGTGATCCGGCTCGTCGTCGTAGCCGGGATCCTCCTCGAGGATCCAGTCGCTCACCAGCGTCGCAGTCGGTGCCCAAGCCGGTCGGGACCATCCGAGAAAGCGCTCGCGTAGTTCCCAGAGCGTTCGCTCGGCGGCTTCGACGCGTCCCTGTGCGGCCTGCATCTCGTCGGCCTTCACGAGAGGGACATCAACACCCGGCTGGAGTTCCTTGCCGAGGAAGGCATCGTAAGCCTCGACGGCGGCACGGAGCTCGACGTGCGCTGCGTCAAGCGCCTGGTGCTCCTCCGAAGACAGATCACCTTCGGACCTAGCCGGTAGCGGTGAACTCATACGACGAGTCTAACGCTGCTGTGCTGGGGCAAAGTGGTTCGAATAGGGGCCGTCGAGTCCCGGCAAAGTGGAGACGATGGTGGAGACGATGGGACTCGAACCCACGACCCCCTGCTTGCAAAGCAGGTGCTCTAGCCAGCTGAGCTACGTCCCCGAGAAATACCCTTCTACCTGCGCATTCTGCTGCACGCTGTTGCCCGGACCGCCTTGCACAAGGCGCGCCGAGCGGATCACCTTTGCGGGTGTCCAATACCGGTGCCGAACCATCAGCCGCCAGCGTAGGCGACTTGACTCAGCTGGTTTCGGCTGGGCCAACCTTGAGTCTGGGACCATTCTGAGGTGAGTTCAGCAGTAAGCAGAGTCATGGGTGCATACTGCACCCATGAGGGGATGATCGTGGCGAAGATCATTCAGATCCGGGACGTTCCCGACGACGTACACGACGCGCTGGCCAAGTCGGCGCACGCCGAGAAACTCTCCTTGAACCGCTATGTGCTGCGCGAGCTGGAGCATCTGGCACATCGAGCCGAGGCCGTGGAGGCCAACGCCAGGGTCATCGGCGAGACCCGCGTGCGGACCCGGAGCACACGATCTTGGCCGCGCTGCACGAGGGCCGAAACGAGTGAAGTTGGTCGCCCCCCACCTGATCGACAGCGAGGTGACCCATGGCCTGCGGCGCCTCGCCCTTCAGGGTGCTGTCAGCGAGGAAGCGGCAACCGCTGCGATGGACGGGTTCGTCCGTCTCAGCATTTCACGCTTCCCGGCCGATTGGCTTCGGGGCCGCATGTGGGCGTTGCGCCATAACCTCTCGGCCTACGACGCGACCTACGTCGCCTGGGCGAGATGTTGACGGCTACATCTTTGCTGACCACCGACATGAGACTGGCAGCCGCGTCTGGCCTGCGATGCTCCGTCGAGGTCCTGTAACCCGCCGAAGCGGTCAGGACCTCGGGCTAACATCTGACGTCGATCCAAAGCCATGACCGAAACCGCCATCCCCTCCACCGAGCTACCAGCCACCGGGAAGCGCCGGCGCCGGCTCTCTCGCGGGGCCGTGATCGTCGGCCTGCTCGGGCTGGCCTGGTTCCTCTTCGGTGCGACCGGCGGGCAGTACCAGGGCAAGCTCAGCTCGGTACAAAAGAACGACAACGCGGCCTACCTGCCCGCCTCGGCGGAGTCGACCAAGGTGGACACCGAAGCTCAGCTCTTCCAGGACGTGCAGACGATCCCCGGCTTCGTCGTCTACCAGCGCACCGGTGGGCTCAGCGCCGAGGACCACTCGAAGATCACCTCGGACGCCGCCGCCTTCCGTGCAATCCCGGGCGTGGCAGGGGACCAGGTGGAGGCACCGGTCCTTGCCAGCGACGGCGCCACCGCCAACGTATCGGTGCCCCTCGTTGGCAAGCACGGGTCGGTCAGCGTGGACGGGAGCCAGCTCGTCAAGGTCGAAAAGCGGGTCCTCGCGACCGCCCGGTCGGGGGCGCCCCCGGGGTTGGTCATCCACAGCGCCGGGCCGGGCGGCCTCTTGGTGGCGTTCATAGATTCCTTCAAGGGCATCGACGGCACCCTCCTCCTGGCCGCCGGCTTGGTCGTGATACTCATCCTCCTGGTCGTCTACCGGAGCCCCGTCCTGTGGTTTTTCCCGTTGTTCAGCGCGGTGCTGGCTCTCGGGGCTGCGGCACTGATCATCTACGAGCTCGCCAAGAACGGGGTGCTCACGCTCAACGGACAGAGCCAGGGGATCCTCTCGGTGCTGGTGCTCGGCGCCGGCACCGACTACGCGCTGCTCATGGTGAGCCGCTACCGCGAGGAGCTGCACAACTTCGACAGCCGGGTGGACGCCATGACCCATGCCTGGAGGCGCGCTGCGCCGGCCATTGCCGCGTCTGGGACCACGGTCATCCTCGGCTTGCTGTGCCTCGGCTTCGGCAGGCTCAACTCCGACCGGAGCCTGGGCCCGGTCTGCGCCATCGGGATCGCATGCACGGTGGGGGTGATGTTGACGTTCCTGCCGGCGTTCCTCACCTTGATGCCGCGGGGGGTCTTCTGGCCGCGGGTGCCTCGCGCGGACCACCGCGGGGACCTCGCCACGCAGGGGCCGTGGGGCCGCTTTGCCGCGGCCGTCGGCCGTCACGATCGCCGCACCTGGATCGTCACCGCTTTGGCGCTGTGCGCGTGCGTGGCCGGCGTCACGACCTTGAAGACCGGTGGGCTGTCCACCACTGACAGCTTCACCAACCGGCCCGACGCAGTGAGCGGACAGAAGATCTTCGATGCCCACTTCGCCCATGGCAGCGGCGCCCCGGCGCAGATCACTGCCAACGCCGTCGCGGCCCCAGCGGTGCTCGCTGCCGTGGAGCGTGTGCCCGGGGTCTCCGCCGGGCCCGCCTCGGTTTGCGTAGCCCCGGACTACGCGAAGCTGCCGCCGGCAGCCAGGGGCGCCTTCGGGGGCTCCGGGTCGCCCCCGAACAGTACGCAGTCGCCCCTCGAAATGGACGCCTGCTGATCGACGCAACGCTGACCGACAGCTACGACAGCTCCGCTGCCTACCGCGCCGTGCGACAGATCCGCTCCGTCGTGCATGCGATCCCCGGCGCTCACGCCCTCGTGGGCGGCCAGAGTGCGGTCAACTACGACACCCTGCAGGCCTCGCGCCACGACCGCAACCTCATCATCCCTGTGGTCCTACTGGTGATCCTCGTGGTCCTCGGTCTGTTGCTCCGAGCGCTGTTGGCTCCGCTGCTGCTGATCTTGACTGTGGTGCTGTCCTTCAGCGCCACACTCGGCGTGTCGGGCCTGGTGTTCAACCACGTGTTCGACTTCGCCAACGCCGACCCGGCATTCCCTCTGTTCGCCTTCGTCTTCCTGGTCGCACTCGGCGTTGACTACAACATCTTCCTCATGACCCGGGTGCGCGAGGAAACCCTCGCTCGCGGTACCCGAGATGGGATCCTGCGGGGCCTGGCGGTGACCGGAGGAGTCATTACCTCCGCCGGCGTGGTGCTCGCCGCCACCTTCGCGGTCCTCGGCATCCTGCCGCTGGTGTTCCTTAGCGAGCTCGGCTTCGCCGTCGCCTTCGGGGTGCTGCTCGACACCGTGGTGGTCCGTTCGATACTGGTGCCGGCGCTCACCCACGACATCGGGCGTCGGATCTGGTGGCCGTCGCGGCTTGCGGGCGGGGCCGAGTAGCTGGTTATCAGTCGGGCGGACCCGTCGCCAACGTGACGGTGGCCTTGTGTGAACCGCCAGAGGAGTCGGACCATCCCACGGTCACCTTGTCGCCGGGCTTGTGCCCCCCGAGGAGGGTTGTCAGCGACGGCGAAGAGCTCACCGGTTGGCCGTCCACGGAGGTGATCGCGTCACCGGGCTGCATCCCTGCGGCGGCCGCGGGCAGTCCCGGAATGACACTGGAGATGACCGCACCGTTCCCGGTACCCGGGCCCAGGCCCGATCGCCCGGAGGCCGCGACCGCGACGCCGAGGAAGCCGGGGAGGCCGATGTGGATGGTCGACGAGGCCTTGCCCGCCTCGATATTCGAGGCGATGGACTGCGCCTGGTCGACGGGAATGGCGAAGCCGACGTTGGCATCTGCGGACAGCCGCATCCCCGCTGCTGCCGCCGTGTTGATCCCGACGACCTTGCCGGCCATGTTCGCCAGCGGACCTCCGGAGTCTCCGGGCTGGATTGGGGCGTTGGTCTGGATCAGGCCGTGCAGGGTCTCGGAGTGACCCCCACCCTGGTCGCTGGCGGTGATCGTCTGGTTGAGCCCAGTGACCGCGCCGGTGACCACGGCAGGCGTTCCACCGGTGCCGCCTGCGTTGCCGATCGCGACTACCTGGTCACCGACCGACAGGCTCGACGCGCTCGCCGTTGTGATCGGCGTGAGGCCCGAGGCGCCTTGGAGCTGTAGCACCGCCACGTCCTGGGTAGGGTCGGTGCCCACCACGGTCGCGCGGTAGCTGCGCCCGCTGCTCACGATGGTAACGGTGATGCGGGTGGCGCCTTGGACGACGTGGTTGTTGGTGAGGATCTCGCCGTTCGGGGTGAGGATCATGCCGGTGCCGGGGCCGGCGCCGCTCTCGTATCCAAGGACGGTGTCGACACCCACCACGCCAAGGTCGACCTCGGCGGCCACTACAGCGGCCACCGG
>JBPCRR010000311.1:0-6263 GCA_050996645.1 Acidimicrobiales bacterium
GGCTCGGCCACGCCGTCTCGGTGGCCCGCGAGCACGTCGACGACCAGCCGTTCGTGGTGATGCTCGGCGACGACATCATGCACGAGCGGGTGTCGGTGCTACGCGACATGCTGGCGGTGCACGACCGGCACGGCTGCTCGGTGGTGGCTCTGAAGGAGGTCACGCCGGCGGAGATCTCATCCTACGGCTGCGCCAGCCCGGGGGCCGCAACGCCTGAGATGGACGCCCACCTAGTGGAGATCGTCGACATCGTGGAGAAGCCCGACCCCGCCGCCGCCCCGTCGAACCTTGCGGTCATGGGACGCTATGTGTTCACGCCCAAGATCTTCGACATGCTCGACAAGGCCCCACCGGGCCGGGGTGGCGAGATCCAGCTGACCGACGCGATCAGGTTGCTGCTCGGTGCGCAGACGGTCTACGGCTGGAAGTTCGCCGAAGGCCGCTTCGACGTTGGCAACAAGCTCGACTACCTCCGCGCCACCGTGGAGCTGGCCCTCGAGCGCGAGGACCTCGGGCCGCCGTTTCGACGGTACCTGCACGAGCTCCTGGGTGGTGACGACGCCAAGTGACCCCCCTGGCCGACGCCCAGGCGAAGGTCCTCGAGGCTTGCGCACCGCCGGCGCCGAGCGGCCGGACCCTTAGCGACGCCTACGGCTGCGTCCTGGCCGAGACCGTCCACGCGACCGAGCCCGTCCCGCCGTTCTCCAGCTCGGCGATGGACGGCTACGCAGTGCGGGCGGTGGACGTCAGCGGGGCCAGTGAGCGACGCCCCGCTCGGTTGAGGGTGATCGGGACCCTGGCGGCGGGGTCGGCCGCCACGACTCCTGTATGCCGTGGCGAGGCGCTTCGGATCATGACCGGGGCTCCTTTCCCCACTGGAGTGGACGCCATCGCGATCGTGGAGACGACCCGCACCGACGGCGAAGACGTGTTGATCTCGACGCCAGCGCCGCCGATGGTTCACGTCCGCCCCGCCGGCGAGGACCTGGCGGCCGGCCAGGAGGTTTTCGGCGCCGGGACGACCCTCGGCGCCGGCCACCTCGGGGTGCTCGCGAGTGTTGGGTTGGGGAAAGTGTCGGTCGTGGCGCCCCCCGTCGTGGGAGTCCTCTCGACGGGCGACGAGCTCGTAGAGGCGGGCGAGCGCCTAGCGCCTGGCCAGATACGCGACTCCAACCGGCTGACGCTTCTCGGTCTGTTGCGCCGGGACGGGTTCAGCGGGATCGACCTCGGGCGGGCCCGCGACGTGGAGGTCGACATCCGAGACCGGATCACCGACGGCGCCACCCGATGCGACGCCGTTCTCACCAGCGGCGGGGTCAGCATGGGCGACTTCGATTACGTGAAGAAGGTCCTGGACGACCTCGGCTCCATGAGCTGGATGCAGGTCGCGATCCGCCCCGCGAAGCCCTTCGCATTCGGGGTGATCGCCAACACGCCGATCTTCGGGCTGCCCGGCAACCCGGTGTCGTCGATGGTGAGCTACGAGTTGCTCGCCCGCCCCGGCCTGCGGCGCATGAGCGGGCGCCCGCCAGACCGCTGGCTGCGCCCGACACTCAGGGCGGTCGCGGACGACGACCGGCTGCGGCGCCACCCCGACGGGAGGGACAACCTCGCCCGTGTCGTGGCGTCGGTAGGGTCCGACGGCCGGCTGCACGTTCGCAGCGCTGGCGGACAGGGGTCCAACCTGCTGTTCCCGATGGCGCTGTCCAACGCGCTGGCGGTGGTCCCCGACGGACTGGGGGTGCCGGCGGGCGGCGAGGTGGACATCCTGCTGGTCGAACCACCCCATCGCCGCTAGGGACCGGGCCGTGGTGCCTGCGGCCGGACGGGCGCCGTTAGGGTGGGGCGGTGGCAGCACCGCTGGTCGACCCCTTCGAGCGCACGGTTCGCGACCTGCGGATCTCGATAACCGACCGATGCAATTTCCGCTGCACCTACTGCATGCCCGAAGAGGGCATGCAGTGGCTGCCCCGCTCCGAGCTGCTCACCTTTGAGGAGATCCACCGCGTGGCCCGAGTGTGCGTCGAGCGCTACGGGTTCGACAGCATCAGGATCACCGGTGGAGAGCCGACCGTCCGCGCGCACCTACCGATCCTGATCGGCCAGCTCGCCTCGCTCGGGGTGGACCTTTCCCTTACCACCAACGGGGCTACGTTGGCGTCGCTTGCGGCCGACCTGAGAGCGGCCGGGCTGTGACGGATCAACGTCTCTTGCGACTCGCTGCGACCTTCGAGGTTCGCTGCGATGACAGGGCGCGACGCGCTGACCCAAGTCCTCGAGGGCATCGACGCGGCCCTCGCCTCCGGGCTTGCGCCGGTCAAGGTCAACTGCGTGCTCATTCGTGGGCGCAACGACGACGAGATCCTCGACTTTGCGGCGTTCGGCCGCGACCGTGGGGTGGAGGTTCGCTTCATCGAGTGGATGCCGCTCGACGCGAACCAAGCCTGGACCTCCGCCCAGGTCGTGCCCGGCGAGGAGATCATCTCCACCATTGGCTCGGTGTGGCCTCTAGATCCGGTGCCTGTGCGGGGGAACGCGCCGGCGGAGTCCTGGGTCTACGCTGACGGGGGTGGCAAGCTGGGCGTCGTCGCGAGCGTCACCCGGTCGTTCTGCTCCTCGTGTGATCGGATCCGGATGACCGCGGAGGGACAGCTGAGGAACTGTCTGTTCTCGATCCGGGAGACCGACATGCGCGCTGTCCTGCGGGGCGGCGGCAGCGACGATGACATCGCGGCCGCCATCGAGGCGGAGGTGGGCCTCAAGTGGGCGGGACACAGCATCGGCAACGTCAGCTTCGTTCGTCCCGCACGCAGCATGAGCCAGATCGGCGGCTAGGGGCGCCCGGCTTGGCCGGCAGCCCTCCAGCGCCGGAGGGCTGCAAACGGCGCCGATAGACTCCTTGCCATGCCCGAACACGGCCTGACGCACGTCGACCCCCTCGGCCGGGCCCGCATGGTGGACGTGACGCCCAAGGATGCCACCCACCGCAGGGCGATCTCGCGCTGCGAGGTGTTCATGGAGCCCGAGACCACCGCCAAGGTGGCGAGCAACGCGATCACCAAGGGCGACGTGCTCGGGGCCGCCCGCATCGCGGGGATCCAGGCAGCCAAGCGCACGGCCGACCTCATCCCGCTGTGCCACCCGCTCCTGGTGGGAGCGGTGACCATCAACTTCACGCTGGGTGACGACTTCGTCGAGGTGGAGACCCAGGTCGAGACCGTCGACCGCACCGGGGTGGAGATGGAGGCCATGTCGGCTTGCGCGATCGCGGCGTTGACCATCTACGACATATGCAAGTCGTCGGATCGCTCCATGGTGATCGGGGAGCTGGCCCTCTGGGAGAAGACCGGCGGGCGAAGCGGTCACTGGCGCCGTCCGCCCGGTGGTCCGGTGGGCGAGGCGCTGGTCAACACCCCGCCGGTACGGCCCATGGGCCTCGACGAGGACATCGACCGGCTCATTGGCGAGGCCGTCGACGACAAGTGACGCCGCGGTGTCCGGGGTTGGTGCTCGCCCGCGAACCACCTGGTCAGGGACCATTTGTGCTTCGCAAGGCGAACGGCCCCTGGCGCACAGGTGGCCGCTCCGCTAACCTGAGGGCCCACGGCTGATTTGTCCGAAATGTCGTTCGACACGTAATTCGCGTGGCCGGATCGGCCTCGGTGTCTCCCCGGGTGGACATCCACCATCGGGCGAGGCTCTGGGGCTACCGTCCCTGATACCAAAAGGCAGGCCAAGGAGCTTTGACAGCATTGGTGTTCCTCGTACTGGCCATTCTCTGGGGAGCCATCCTCCTCGCGTGGCTGCGGTCACGGACCGGGGGGAGCTTCGCTGACTCGGTGGGCACGTTCCGTCGGCACCTGTATGTTCTGGAAAAGGCGTCCCCTCACACGGTGCGACCGGCCAACCGGCTCCGCGGGCCTGCCATGGGCCAGATCCCCGTCTACCGTCCGCTCGGCGCCCAGGGCGGCCCGCGCGGGGCGCTCGGCTCCCACGCCGGCGCCTCGAGCGGGCTGCGTCGCCGCCAGGTGCAAAAGCGCCGTAGGGACGTGTTCGTCGTGCTGTTGGCTGCAGCCGGGGTGACGCTGGTGGCGTCGTTCATACCCGGCCTCCACGGCGTGATCTATCTACAGGTGTTGAGCGATCTCCTGCTCGCCGGGTACGTGGCGCTGCTCCTCCGGATGCGCAACCTGTCTGCTGAGCGGGACATGAAGCTCACCTACCTTCCCGATCAGCGGCGTCTGGCGGCGCCGCCTGAGGGCTACCGCAGCGACGGCCGCGACGCCGCGTCGGCGTACAGCACCGTCGGCGGTTACCGCGGGCTCGCCCTGCGCCGGGCCGCCAACTGAGCCTCGTCCTCGCGGTCTGCCTGGCGCGATAGCCTGACTCACCCGCGGGGGTGTAGCTCAGTCCGGAAGAGCGCTACGTTCGCATCGTAGAAGTCGCCGGTTCAAGTCCGGTCACCTCCACTCACACGACCCGTAGAGCCGCCGGTTCGGAGTCGTGGTACAGGCCGCTCGACGTTCTCGCAGCCCCAGCCGTGCGATCCGTCATCCATCTCGAGTTCGTGGACCCGGGTACAGGGTGATATCACTCCCATCAAATGATATCATTCCAGCATGAAGCAGCTACTTCTCAGGGTCCCCGACGAGGTCCATCGCCGGCTGACAGCTCGTGCCGCCCGAGCTGGGCGCAGCGTCAATGCCGTGGCGACCGAGATCCTCGACGCGGCCGCGGACGCTGACGAGGGCGACCGGCGAGCTCGGCTGCGGGCGAAGGCCGCCGGCCTGGGGGTCCTCCGGGCACCGCCGGCGAGGCCGGTGAGCTCGGCGCGGCGTCGGCGCGTCGTCGCGTCAACGAGTGGCACCGGGCCGATTCTCGACCGGTTGCTCAGCGAGGACCGGGAAAGGATGTGATCGTCTACCTCGATTCGTCGGTGCTGGCGCGTGCGTACCTCGGCGATGAGACCGGGCATCGCGAGAGCGTGGCGATGTTGGCCGACGTCGAGCTCGGGCTTGTCACCGGCACCTGGACGAGGATCGAAGTTTCGGGCGCCTTGGTGCGCGCGGCCCGCGCTGGTCGTGGTGACGAGGAGGGTCTCCTGGCGCTGCTCGACGCCGACCTCGCTGGTCCGGTGACTGTTGTCGCCGCTGCCCAGGAGGACGTGGAGACGCATTCCCTTCAGCTGGTGCGCTCACATGCCATCCGGGCGATGGACGCTTGGCACCTGGCCACGGCCACGCTGGTGACGCCGGGCCTCGTGGAGCCAGGCGAGGAGGTCGGCTTCGCCACCTGTGACCGAGCCCAGTCGACGGTCGCGGTTGAGCTCGGATTTCGAGCGGTATGGGGTGCCGTCGAACGGCCGTGAGCTCGCCGACGGCGGCGGTCCTTTGCCATGGTCGTCCCTTTGCCATAGTCGTCGCGGTGCTCGTGGCCGAGCCTTTACCCTTGTGTTGTGAGCGAGCGGACCCCTTACGACGAGTTCGGAATGTTCCACGAGAACGCCGAGGAGTTCGGCATCCCCTACGAGGGACCGCCGCCGGTGCGCCGAGAGGCCGTCGAGGTCGGGCCCGGGCGCCGGGTCAGCTCCTTGGTGTGGGGCGACACCGACCCCGAGCTGGTCCTCTTGCACGGCGGTGCCCAAAACGCTCACACGTGGGACACCGTGGCGCTGGCGTTGCGGCGGCCGCTGCTGGCGGTGGACCTGCCCGGCCACGGTCACTCGGACCCGCCGGCGCAACCGGGGCGCGTCTCGCCGGCCGACCTCGCGGCGGACGTGGCCGCAGTTGTCAGGCGGCTGGCGCCTCGCGCCGCGGCGGTGGTGGGGATGTCGCTCGGGGGCCTCACCACGATCGCCTTGGCACAGCTCGTGCCCGACCTGGTCCGGCGATTGCTGCTGGTCGACATCACGCCGGGTGTCTCCGCGGACAAGGCCAAGCCCATCGCTGACTTCGTCCAGGGCCCCTCCAGCTTCGAGAGCTTCGACGAGCTGTTGGAGCGGACGGCCGCACACAATCCGACCCGGTCGGTCGCGTCGCTGCGCCGGGGGATTCTCCACAATGCGCTGCAGCGCGACGACGGGTCATGGGTGTGGCGCTACCGCCGCTTCGATGCCGCAGGAGCCGGTTCGGGGGCGACGTCACAGGAGTCGTTTCCTGATTTCGTCGGCCTCTGGGATGCGCTGGGCGCGTCGAGCGCGCCGCTGCTTCTGGTGCGCGGCCTGCTACCGCAATCCGTGGTCGACGCCGCCGACGTCACCGAGC
>JBPCRR010000373.1:0-3759 GCA_050996645.1 Acidimicrobiales bacterium
GTCCTGATGCGCTCGAGGACCCGTTCGAGATCGGGCAGCCCACCGGCTCGCACGTGGAAGAGGGCGTCGGCGGTGCCGGTGACCGTGTAGGCAGCCACCACCTCGGGGTGGCGGCGGGCGATCGCCCGGATCTCGGCGGGGCTGGTGCGATCGGGGCAGGTGAGCTCGACGAAGGCCTCGGTCACGGTCTGGCCGGCCGCTGCGGGATCCACGACAGCGCTGAAGCGGCGGATCACCCCGGCATCCAAGAGGCGGTCGACGCGGCGCTTGACCGCCGAGGCCGACAAGCCGACCTGCTCGCCGATCGCGGCCAGGCTCGCGCGCCCGTCTTCCACCAGGGACGCAATGATCGTGCGGTCTAGGTCGTCTATTCGCAAGACGTCTCCTCAGATTGCATCATATCTACGGGATTTGCTGCATGCGGTGGTCGTAGCGTGCAAAGGTGGTCATCACCCCGACACAGCTGCGGCCCCCCCCGCTTCCCCAGCGAGACCCGTCCCGGCGCGGCTCGCGTCGTTACGTGATGTGTGCGCCGACCTACTTCTCGGTCGACTACGAGATCAACCCGTGGATGGACGCCGGCCGGCCGGTCCGGCGCCGGCGCGCCGTTCGCCAGTGGGAGGGCCTGGTGTCGGCGGTCGTCGACCTCGGCCACGAGGTGGAGCTCGTGGCACCCGCCCCCGGCCTGCCCGACATGGTCTTCGCCGCAAACGCAGGCTTGGCTGTGGGCTCGAAGGTGCTCGTGTCGCGGTTCCGCCACCCCGAGCGAGCGGAGGAGGCATCCCGATACGCGGCGTGGTTCTCCGAGGCCGGCTTCGAGGTCGAGCGCTCCCGCAGTGTCAACGAGGGGGAGGGTGACCTGCTCGTCGCCGGCGGGGTCGTCCTCGGGGGCTACGGACTGCGCACCGAGCGCGCCGCCCACGCGGAAGTCGAGGACTGCTTCGGGATGCCCGTGGTGAGCCTCCGACTGATCGACCCGCGCTACTACCACCTGGACACTGCACTGGCGGTGCTGAGCGACAGCCGGATCGCCTGGTACCCGCAGGCGTTCGACGCGCCCAGCCAGGCGCGCCTGCGAGAGCTGTTCCCCGAAGCGGTCGTCGCCTCCGACGCGGACGCCGAAGCCTTCGGGCTCAACGCGATCTCCGACGGGCGCAACGTGTTGCTGCCGAGGGAAGCAGAAGGCCTCGCCGCCGCCCTGTGCTCCGCCGGCTTCAACGTTGTGGGGATTGAGGTCTCCGAGCTTCGCAGGGCCGGCGGGGGCCCGAAGTGCTGCGCGCTGGAGCGGTACTGCGCGGGGGAGTTGTCCCGATGAGCGCCTCGGCCTGCAACTACGAGCCTCTGCCGGTGACCATCGTCTCGGGCCTCGGCGCGTGGGTCACCGACGACGACGGCAGGCCCTACCTCGACTGCCTGGCCGGTTACTCAGCCCTCAACTTCGGCCATCGCCATCCGCGCCTGGTGAGCGCGGCCCGCCGCCAGCTCGGGCGGGTGACCCTCACCAGCCGCGCCTTCGGCAGCGAGGGGCTCGAGCCGTTCTGCCAGGACCTGGCGGACCTCTGCGCGAAGGAAGCGGTGCTGGTCATGAACACTGGCGCCGAGGCTGTCGAGACCGCCATCAAAGCAGCCCGGCGCTGGGCGTACCAGGTCAAAGGGGTCCCATCCGGGCAAGCTGAGATCGTCGTCTGCGACGGAAACTTCCACGGCCGGACCACCACCATCGTCGGGTTCTCGAGTGACGAATCCGCTCGGAGGGGCTTCGGCCCGTTCACCCCGGGATTCGTGTCCGTGCCCTACGGCGACGCCAGCGCGCTCGCCGCGACGCTGGGCAACCGGACCGCGGCAGTCCTCGTGGAACCGGTGCAGGGCGAGGCGGGGGTGATCGTGCCGCCGGCGGGATACCTGCGCGCCGTGCGGGACGCGTGCTCGGCGGAGGGGGTCCTGATGATCGCCGACGAGATCCAGTCGGGTCTCGGGCGTACGGGTACCACCTTCGCCTGTGATCGAGGAGGAGTCATCCCTGACGTCTACCTTCTTGGCAAGGCTCTCGGTGGAGGGATCGTGCCGGTATCGGCGGTGGTGGCGAACTGGGACATCCTCGGGGTCTTCGACCCGGGGTCGCACGGCTCGACCTTCGGGGGCAATCCCCTCGCCGCGGCCATCGGCCACGAGGTGGTGGCCATGCTGCGGGAAGGGACCTGGCAGCTCCGGGCTGCGCGCCTCGGCGCCCACCTCGACGCCGCTCTGGCGGCGCGGATCACGCCGAGCGTGCTGGCCGTCCGTACCGCCGGGCTGTGGGCTGGCATTGACCTCTGCGGTGACGCCCCGAATGGGGGGCGCCGAGCGGCTCTCGGGCTTCTGCATCGGGGCGTGTTAGCCAAGGAGACCCATGGCCACACCTTGCGGCTTTCCCCACCTCTAGTGGTCACCCCCGCTGAGATCGACTGGGCGGTGGAGGCCCTTGCTGAGGTGATCGGCTCCGACGTGTTGGCCGCCTGAGCCCAGCGAGTCACCGGCGAGCACCACGACGGCAGGCTCGGGCTCGTCGGGCAGACTGCGGACCTACTGCGCCGGGGCCACGTCGCCCACGTAGGCCTGATCGACGTGGTTGATCACGAACCCGAGGTCGATGTAGAGCTTCACCGCCGCGCGGTTGGCGGCGTCCACGTAGAGCATGCCCACGCCAATTCCCTTGCCGGCGAGGTGGCGCAGGCCAGCCAGCGTCAGGGCCCGCCCGAATCCCCGGCCAGAGAAGTCCGGGTGCACCGCAATCACGTAGATCTCGCCCATCGTCGGGACGTGTTCGCGGTGGACCTTGGTCCAGCAGAACCCCGCGAGGGTCTCGGTCCCGGCGGTGCCCTCGGTGAAGTGGAGCAGGAAGCCTTCGGGGTCGAACCAGGGTTGGCTTTCCCGCTCCTTGATCGTGGCGAGTTCCCAGCCACCCTGTTCCGGGTGCCAGCGGAAAGCCTGGTTGTTGACCTCGAGCCAGGCGGGCTCGTCCACACCGGGGCGGAACGCGCGGGTGGGCAGTGCGTCGCTTGCATCGTCGAGCGCGGGCTCCACGGGCAGGGGCCGGCGCATCTGGTACAGCGCCCTTCCGGGCCGCAGTCCCACAGCAGCGGCGATGCGCTCGTGCTCGGGACGCGGCTGGTTGACCCACATGTGCACGTGGCCGCCGCCCTCGGCTGCGATCACCCGCGCCGCCTCGACGACTAGGTCCCTCCCGATGGTGTTTCCCGGGACCCGGTGGTGAGGGTCGACCACGTACTCGAGGGCCCAGCTCGCGCCGTGGTCAGATGCGTGGGCCGCCGGCCGCGGGCCGCGCGACACTTGTGCGTAGCCAACAGGGTGATCGTGGCCCTCCAGCCAAGCCACGAGCCCAGCGAAGCCCTCGCGCCCACCTTGGACCAGATCGAGCCACGCGTGCTCGTCGAGGGGTGCGTGGGCGTCAGCCTCCGTCGCGGCCGTGAGGAGTCCCTGTATGGCGGCGGCCTCGTCGTCGTCGAACTGGCGCTTGATCTCGATTCGATGCACGTCTTGCTCCTGGGTCGACCTCGGAGGCTATCGCCCGGGACCCCCTACGCTCGGCGACTGTGGCCAGACCTCGAACGGCCAGACCTCGAACGCCCAAGGGCCGAGCCAGGGAGGCCGCCGCCCGCCTCGCTGACGAGTACCCCGGCTCGGCGGCGGAGCTCTGCGAGCTGAACTTCGGGTCGCCTTTCCAGCTCTTGGTGGCCACTGTCCTTTCGGCGCAGACCA
>JBPCRR010000399.1:0-5244 GCA_050996645.1 Acidimicrobiales bacterium
GGTCCTGACCGGCCCGGTGGTGGACCCCGTCGTCGGCCTGGCATGGGCCGCTGCGCATAACCCCACCGTCAAGATCGGCACGACCATGCTCGCCCCGGGGCGGAACCCGATCCGCCTCGCGAAGCAACTGTCCACCCTCGACTTTCTCTCCGGTGGACGACTGCTGGTCACCTTGGTGCCGGGCATCAACCGTGGCGCCGAGCGCGCCGCCATCGGCGTCCCCGTGGCCGCCCGGGGGGCGCTGATCGACGAGGTGCTCCCGCTGCTTCGGCGCCTTTGGGCCGGCGATTGCGTGACCTACAACGGACCTGGCGGGCGCTTCGAGGACGTCACCCTGACCCCCCTGCCGGCCCAGTCGCCGCTCGAGGTGTGGTTGGGAGGCATGGCGCCCGCCGCGCTGGAGCGCTGTGGACGCCTCGCCGACGGCTGGCTACCTTCCCTCTGCACGCCGGACGAAGCTGCTGGGGGCAGGAAGGTCGTGGAGGAAACCGCCGCTCAGGCTGGTCGGACGATCAGCCCGGAGCACTTCGGGGTCAGCATCGGCTACGCCCAGCATCCGCTCTCCGCAGAGGCTCGCCGGACGGTCGCCGTGCGCAGCCGGGGAACCGATCCAGATCTGGTGGTCCCCGTGGGCTGGGGGGCGCTGCGACGCTCGATCGAGGACTTCATCGACGTTGGATTCTCCAAGTTCGTCCTGCGTCCCTTGGTTCCTCCACAGAGCTGGGTCGACGAGCTTCACACGATTGCCGGCGCCATCGGGGACCTCCAGACCTGATGCTCCGCCAGACCTGATGCTCCGCCAGACCTGATGACCGCAGCCCAGACCCGGAAGGGCAACCCGTGACTGCTCCAACCGCCGAGACGCCTTCACCCACCGCCGGGCGGCACCTCGGCCTGGCGCTGGTGGTCATCTCTGCCGCCCAGCTGATGGTGGTCCTCGACGCCACCATCATCAACGTGGCGCTGCCCTCGATCTTCCACGCGCTTCACTTCTCGATCAGCAACCTGGTGTGGGTGACCACCGCCTACTCGCTCACCTTCGGTGGGCTGCTGCTCTTCGGTGGCCGGACGGGCGACCTGTACGGCCGGCGACGCATGTTCATGGTGGGCATCGGGATCTTCACCGTCGCTTCCCTCCTCGGCGGGTTCGCCACCACCGACACCTGGCTGATCCTCACCCGCGCGATGCAGGGCATCGGTGGGGCCATCGCGTCCCCTACCGCCTTGGCCCTGATCGCCACCAACTTCCCGGAGGGCTCGTCGCGCAACAAGGCGATGGGCGTGTATGCGGCCATGTCGGGTGCGGGAGCGGCCATAGGCCTGATCATGGGCGGCATCCTGGTCGACGTCGCCTCGTGGCGATGGGTGCTATTCGTCAACGTGCCCATCGGCTTGGTCGTCCTGGCACTGACCCCCTTCGCACTCCACGAGTCCGAGACCGGCACGGGCCGCCTCGACGTCCCCGGGGCGGTCTCGGTCACCGCCGGCATGACGCTGCTGGTGTACGGGCTCACCCACGCAGCGAGCCACCCATGGGCGAGCACCGGGACGGTCGTGCCGCTGGCCGTCGCGGCGGCTCTGCTCGCCGCGGTCGTGGTCATCGAGCTGCGCTCGCCACACGCCCTTTTGCCGCTGCGGATCTTCGCCAATCGCAATCGCTCTGCGGCCTACGCGATCATGCTGACCCTCGGCGCGGCGATGTTCTCGATGTTCTACTTCCTCACCCTCTTCCTCCAGAACATCCTCGGCTACAGCCCGCTGAAGACCGGCTTCGGCTTCCTGCCCACGGCTCTGACCATCGGCATCACAGCCCAGATCACCGCTCGACTCGTCGGTCGCTTCGGGGTGCGGATCCCGTTGTTGATCGGCCCTCTCTCCGCCACCGCCGCCTTCGCCTGGTTCTCGCGAATAACGCCGTCGAGCAGCTACCTGGACATAATCGGCCCACTGCTGCTCCTGGCGATCGGCATGGGCACGTCCTTCGTGCCGCTGACCCTGACAGCGGTGGCGGGCGTCAGCCGGCGAGATTCGGGCCTCGCGTCGGCACTGCTCAACACCGGCCAGCAGGTGGGGGGCGCGCTTGGGCTGGCGGTGCTGTCGACCGTGGCGGTCACCGCTACGAAGAACCGCATCCACCACCTCGTCGCCCAGCACGTGCCGGCGTCGCAGATCGGCCGCGCCGCCACGACCCATGGCTACGCCGAAGGCTTCTTCTTCGCCTCCCTCATCGCACTCCTCGCGTTCGTCATCTCGGCGGTCGCGGTGAGGGTCAAGGCCGAAGACCTGCCCGTCGCACCCCCGGAGCCCGCCACCGCGCTCGGATAGGGTCGCGCCCTTGGCCGGCGCCGGCCGTCATCGGGAGGGACGTTGAATCGGGAGGAACGTTGAGCGAAGTACACGGGACCTGCAGCGACCGCTTCGCCGACGTGGGCGAGGTGCTTCGGCGCAGCCTCGAGTCCGGCGACGACCTGGGCGCATCGGTCGCGGTGACCCTCGACGGCGAGATGGTCGTCGACCTGTGGGGCGGCTTCGCCGACCACGAACGCACGGCAGCCTGGGAGCGCGACACCATCACCAACGTGTGGTCGACGACCAAGACCATGACTGCGCTGTGCGCACTTCTACTGGTGGACCGCGGCGAGCTCGACCCCTACGCCCCCGTGGCCAAGTACTGGCCAGAGTTCGCCGCCGAGGGCAAGACCGCCATCGAGGTGCGCCATCTGATGAGCCACACCGCCGGGCTCCCCGGGTGGGACCAGCCGATAACGGTGGAGGACCTCTACGACTGGGAGAAGGCGACCTCGCTCCTCGCGGCGCAGGCGCCCTGGTGGCCGGCCGGCACCGCCTCGGGGTACCACGCCGTGACCCAGGGTTACCTGGTTGGCGAGGTGGTCCGCCGCATCACCGGTGAGAGCCTCGGCAGCTTCTTCGCCAGGGAGCTCGCCGGGCCCCTCCGCGCCGATTTCCACATCGGCTTGGACCCCGCCGAGTTCCATCGGGTTTCCGACGTGGTGCCTCCGCCACCCCTTTCCGCCGCCGTCGAGCCAGGGACCCTCGCCCACCGCGCCCTGTCCAACCCGCCCCTCGACGCCTCGGTCTCGTGGAGCGAGCCGTGGCGGCGCGCGGAGATCCCCGCGGCCAACGGTCACGGCAACGCCCGGTCGGTCGCGGCCGTGCAGACCGCGCTGTGCTGCGAAGGCGAGGTGGGCGGGAGGCGGCTGTTCTCCCCGAAGGTCGTGGAGGTGGTGATGACCGAGCAGATCAACGGCACGGACCTCGTGCTCGGCACCCCTTTGCGCCACGGGATCGGCTACGGCCTGGTATCTCCAGAGATCCCCCTCAGCCCCAATCCGAGGGCCTGCTACTGGGGAGGATGGGGCGGCTCCGTCGTGGTCATCGACGTGGACGCCCGAATGACCTTCGCCTACATGATGAACAAGATGTACACCGGCCTCGTCGGCGACCTCCGGGGATTCAACCTGCTCGTCGCGACGCACGCCGCGCTCGCCCGCTGAGGCTGGGTTCAACAGCGCTCGGCGAGGAACGACTCCACCTCGGTGACGAAGCGCTCCGGCTGCTCCTCGTGCGGGAGATGGCCACAGTCCTCCACGACCACCAGGCGAGCGTCGTGCAGGGCTCCGGCTACCACCTCGGCCTGAGCCGGCCGTACCAGGCGGTCGTTTGATCCAGTCATCACCAAGACGGGCTGATGGACCTCCCCCAAGCGTTCACGCAGGCGAGCGCCGGGGGCCGAGCGTGTGAGCTCGATCAAGGCGGTCTCCCACCCCGGTTGGAACCACTCGTCGCGGTAGCGCGCCAGGGAGTCCTCGGAGAGGCGGCTCGGGTCGTGCCAGGCGCGGCGAAGACCCCAGTCGAACCAACCCGACGCCGCGCGAAGGAGCGGGCGGGCGAACCGAGCCGACCCAGGCGCCCGGAACGCCGCCTTCACCACCGCCGGAGGCACTGAGCTGAGCACCGGTGCGTCGACCAGCACCAGCGCCCTCGTACGCTCGGGCCGGCCAAGCGCTGCAAGCAGCGCCAGGACTCCCCCAGCGGAGCTGCCGACCAGGACCGCCCGGTCCAGTGACCACGCGTCCATCGCCGCGAAGACGGCCGTCACCGAAGCCTCCTCGCTGTAGGGGCTGTCGCGCTGGCGGTACCTTCCGCGCGACGGCGCCGGCCGCTGCGAGCGCCCGAAGCCACACCGGTCGAACGCGACCAAGCGGTGGCGATGAGACAGCGAGCCCGCCACCGCGTCCCACGTGTAGCAGCTGGCGCCAAAGCCGTGCAGCAAGACCAGCGGAGGGTCCCCTTCCCCGGCGGCCATGGTGTGCAGCAAGCACCCACAGACCTCCACCGACCTCGCTTCCCAGTCGGGCACCTTCGCCAACCGCCCTACCGGCCGGTCCAGCGCGGCGAGCGACCCTCGGCCGCAGCGCGAACGCCCTCACGCGCGTCCTCGGTGGTCGACACCACCTTGCGCATCGTCTCGCCGAAGCGGATCGCTTCCAGGGAAGCCATGGACCGCGTCCTCACCGCCATCTCCTTGATCGCGCGACCCGCCAGCGGCGCCGCCGCGACCAGGCGGTCTGCGAACGCCCTCGCTTCCTGCATCAGCTCGTCGTGCGGCACCACCCAGCCGACCAGCCCGATGTCCTTGGCCCGGCGGGCATCGATCCGCTCGCCGGTGAGGAGCAGCTCCATTGCGTACTGCCAGTTGATCCGCTGCGGCAGGCGGATCGCTCCCACGATCGTGGGCACCCCGAGGTTGACTTCGGGGTATCCGAACTCGGCCTGCTCGCTGGCCATGACGAAATCGCACCAGGTGACGAGGGTGAGCCCGTACCCCAGGCAGTAGCCGTTGACCGCGGCGATCACCGGTTTGAAGATCTCCCATCCGCTCTCGAAGGAGTTCGCCGTCGGCTTCTCCCAGAAGGTGCCGGGGAAATCCCCCGTCGCTCCGGCGCCTTCTCGGATGTCCGCGCCGGCGCAGAACGCCCTCCCCGACCCGGTGACGATCCCGACCCACGCCTCCTCCTCGTCACGGAAACGGGAAAAGGCGGAGTTCAGCCCACGACGGACATCGGCGTTGATGGCGTTGAGCGCCTCCGGGCGGTTGTAGGTGATGGTGGCCACGTGGCCTTCGAGGTGGTAGGTGACGGCGTCGCTCATCGACCGCCAGAATGCCAGCCCGCCGCCGGCGTCGCCTCCTGAGCGTCGCCCAACGCGAGCCGACCGACAACT
>JBPCRR010000053.1:0-9515 GCA_050996645.1 Acidimicrobiales bacterium
AGTTGGAGGACATGGGCCTCGGCGACGAGCTGGTCGGCGCCGGCCACCGTTACGACGGCCTGCACTCGCACGCGTTCGGGCGCACGCTGGAGATGCGCTGGCCCGACCACGCCGACCTGCCGTCCTACGGCTACGTGATCACCCGCAAGGATCTCGACGCGCTCGTCGCCCAGCGAGCCGAGAAGTCCGGCGTGTCGGTCTGGGAGAAGACCGAAGCCGTCTCCCCCATCATGGAGTCGGGGTTCGTCCGGGGCGCGGTGCTCAAGAGCAAGGCCGACCCCGAAGCCCCGCCCGTGGAGGTCCGGGCCAAGTACATCGTGGTGGCCGACGGGGCCAACTCGCGCTTCGGCCGTTCACTCGGCACACGCCGCAACCGGGACTATCCCCTCGGTATGGCCATCCGCGGCTATTACGAATCCCCTCGTTACGACGAGCCCTGGATCGACAGCTGGCTGGACATAAGGGACAAGGAGGGCAACGTCCTGCCCGGCTACGGGTGGATCTTCCCTCTGGGCGACGGGCGAATCAACGTGGGGATCGGCTTGTTGTCCACCTTCAACCAGTGGAAGGCGGTCAACACGACGCACCTGATGGCCAGCTTCGCCGAGTACGCCCCCGAGTCCTGGGGGATCCGGCCCGAGACCGCCTGTGGCGCGCCAACCGGAGGCCGGCTGCCGATGGGGCTGTCAGTCGGCCCCCACACCGGCCCCACCTACCTCGTGGTCGGCGACGCCGGCGGCTCGATAAACCCTTTCAACGGAGAGGGGATCGCCTACGCCTACGAGACCGGGCGGATGGCTGCCGAGGCGGTGCACCTCGCCTTGGCCAGCGGAGACGGGCTGGCGCTGCAGACCTACCAGCAACGCCTGGAGGAGACCTACGCGCTCTACTACAAGGTGGCCCGGGCGTTCGTCAAGATCATCGGGCACCCCGAGGCGATGCGGCTGCTGGTCGGCACCGGGATGCGGAGCCGGACGCTAATGGAGTGGGTCATGCGGATCATGGCCAACCTGATGCGCCCTGACGAGCTGGGCCCGGCCGAAGCCGCATACCGGGCGGTCGCCGCCATCGCCCGGCGCGTTCCCGACCCGGTCGCCTAGGGGGCTGTGGCGGCCAGCGCCGCCGCCGTTGCCGCGACGGTGACCTCGATCTCCTCGTCCCCGTGCGCCAGGCTGGGAAACCACACCTCGAAGGCCCCAGGCGCGATGGCCACCCCGCGTTCGAGCAGCCCGTGCATGAGCCCGGGGTATTGGCCGGTGTCGGCCGAGCGTCGGGCACCGTCGTAGTCCACGACCGGGTCGCGCCCGAACGACACCCCGACCAATGGCCCAACCACGGGCACGCGCGCCATCACCCCGGCCTCCTCGAACGCCGCGGCCATCCCCGCACCGAGACGTCCCGCGCACTCTGACAGAGACATGTATGCCGCCGCGTCGAGTTGGTCCAGCACCGCGAGGCCGGCAGCTGTAGCGAGGGGGTTTCCCGACAGGGTCCCCGCCTGATAGACGGGTCCAAGCGGCGCGAGCTGTTCCATGAGCTCCCTTCGGCCGCCGAAAGCGGCTAGGTGCAGCCCCCCGCCGATCACCTTCCCGAAACACCACATGTCCGGGCGCACGCCAAGCGCCTCGGACGCACCTCCGCGCGACAGGCGGAACCCGGTGATGACCTCGTCGAAGACGAGCACCGCACCCACCTTGTCGCATGCGGCACGCAGGCCCTCGAGGAACCCTGGCTGCGCAGACACCAGGCCCATGTTGGCTGCCACCGGCTCGACGATCACGCAGGCCACGTCGGAGCTGAGCTCGGGTACCACGTTGTAGGGCACGACGAGGGTCTCGGCCACAGCGCCGTGGGGAACACCGGCAGATGCGGGCAGCCCCAACGTCGCCACCCCGCTCCCGCCGGCGGCCAGCAATACGTCACTGTGGCCGTGGTAGCAGCCGGCAAACACGACCACACGGTCGCGACCCGTCGCTCCCCTGGCCACGCGGATCGCCGACATGGCGGCCTCCGTGCCGCTGCTCACCAGGCGCACGGACTCGCATCCGGCCACTCGCGAGCAGATCTGCTCCGCCAGCAACACCTCCCCCTCGGTGGGCGCCCCGAACGTGGAGCCGTGCTCCGCCGCCCTCTTGACCGCCTCCACCACCGCAGGATGCGCGTGGCCGAGGATCGACGCGCCGTAGGACTGCACCCAGTCGACATACCGGCGGCCCTCGGCGTCCCAGACGTGGGCGCCGGAACCCCGCGTTACGAAGTACGGAGCGCCGCCAACAGAGCGAAACGCGCGGACTGGGGAGTTGACGCCGCCGGGCGACACCCGCTGCGCACGGGCGAACAGCTCTGCGTTGGTAGTCATCGGATGCCCCACGCCAGCGTCAGGCACCGTCGCTGCGCAGCATCTCCGCCAGCTCGCCCGCCAGGTAGGTCAGGATCAAATCCGCCCCGGCCCGCTTGATCGCGGTTACGTGCTCGAGCGCAACGGCCGGTCCGTCAATCCAGCCCCGCTCGGCCGCCGCCTTGATCATGGCGTATTCACCGCTCACGTGGTAGGCGGCCACTGGGACCTCCACACTGGCCCTTACGTCGGCGATCACGTCGAGGTATGCGAGCGCCGGCTTGACCATGACGATGTCGGCCCCCTCGTCGATGTCGAGTTGCGCTTCCCGGAGCGCCTCGCGGCGGTTGCGAAAGTCCTGCTGATAGCCCTTCCGGTCGCCGCCACCGGCGATCGTGACGTCGACGGCGTCCCTGAACGGGCCGTACAACGCCGACGCGTACTTCGCCGCGTACGCGAGGATGCCCACAGCCGAGAACCCACCCGCGTCGAGCCCGGCGCGGATCGCTCCCACCTGTCCGTCCATCATCCCCGAGGGCGCCACCACGTCGGCGCCGGCGGCCGCCTGAGCCTGCGCCACCCTTGCATACAGCTCCAGGGTGCGGTCGTTGTCGACCTCGCCGGCGGCGGTGAGCACCCCACAGTGCCCGTGGTCGGTGGACTCGTCGAGGCAGAGGTCGGCGATTAGCACCGAGTCGCCCCCCAGCTCCTCTCGGAGACGACGCAGCGAGACCTGGACTATCCCCTCCGGGTCCCACGCCGCGCTGCCGGTGGCGTCCTTCAACGACGGCACGCCGAAGAGCACCACGGCGGCCACACCGAGATCCGCCAGCCGACGGGCTTCCTTTACCAGCGAGTCGACGGTGTGCTGCACCACGCCGGGCAACGAGGCGACCGGCTGGGGGGTGTCGATCCCCTCACGTACGAACAGCGGCGCGATCAGGTCCTCGACCCCGAGGCGGGTCTCGGCCACGAGGGAGCGCAGCTTGGGCGTGCGCCGAAGTCGTCGCATCCGGGTCTCGGGGAAAGCCACCGAATCCACGCTACCGCTGCGACCCGCGCCGACGACCCACGGTCATGCCGGCCGGTCAGGCGGTTACGGCCTCACCGTCGTAAGAGCGCAGGTAGCGCGACCGGGAAAGGAGCCCTCTCAACCATGGTCGTCCACTACCAACGCCCGGGCATCCCGACCCGGCGGATCCTCAACCCGCTCGTGGCCTTCCTCACCCGCCGGCTCGGTCTCAGCATCCGGGGGTCGAGGGTCCTAGAAGTCGCGGGACGCAAGACGGGGCAGCCCCGTCGGGTCCCTGTCAACCTTCTGACGCTCGAGGGCGACAGCTACCTTGTGGCCGCCCGCGGCGAGACCGAATGGGTGCGCAACGTGCGGGCCGCCGGAGGCCGGTTGGCCCTACTGGTGGGACGGCGCCGGCGGGAGTTCCAAGCCGAGGAGCTCGTCGACGCCGACAAGCCGGCCGTCTTGCGGCCGTACCTAAGGCGCTGGAAGGCCGAGGTCGGGGCGTTCTTCCTAGGAGTCGGCCCCGACTCGACCGACGACGAGCTGCTGGCGGTCGCCGGCCTGCACCCGACGTTCCGCCTCACGCCGATCGACTGAGCGAGGCCACCACGGCCTCGACCATGCCGTCGAGGGTGTGCGGATCGGCGACCACCGTGACGGCCACCCCCGCCTCGCGGGCCGCCTCGGCGGTGACCGGTCCGATGCACACGACCACTTCTGGCACGCCGCCGAGCCCCGCCACCGCCAAATAGTTCGCGACGGTAGACCCGGAAGTGAAGCAGATCGCATCCGCCTCGGCCGCAGCGGCCAGCTCCTCGGGTGTGGGCGTCAGAGGCTCGGTGCGGTACGCCTCCACCTCCTCCACGGCCCACCCGCCGGCCCTCAACCCCTGCGCGAGCACGGTCCGGCCAGCCGCGGCTCTGGGCACGAGAACGGTGCCGCCCCCCGCCGGCGGTGGGGGCATGGCAGCCAGCAGCCCTTCGGCCACCGCGCGCTCGGGGACCAGGTCCGCTGCCAGTCGGTAGGCAGCGAGCGCTTCGGCGGTGCCCGGTCCGATGGCGGCAATCGCGGCCGGGCCAAAGCGGCGTGCGTCGGGAACGTGCTCCATCAGCCTGTGGACTGCGTTCGCCGAAGTGAACACCACCCAGCCGTAGCGCCCCGCGGCCAACTCACCAGTAGCCGCTGCCAGCGCGACTCCCCCATCCGCCGCCGGCGCGATGGCGATGGTCGGCAGCTCCACGGGTTCGGCGCCAAATGCCCGGAGGCGCGCCGATAGGTCCGAAGCCTGTTCCCGCGTGCGGGTCACGACGACCCGGCGCCCGAACAGGGGACGGTTCTCGTACCAAGCCAGGTCGAGGCCGGCCACCTCGCCGACCACCAGGGTCACCGGCGGCTCCAGCTCCACCCCGGCTAGCCCGCCGAGGGTGGTCCTCACGGTCCGCTGCGCCGGCCGGGTCCCCCAGCGCACGGCCGCGACAGGGGTTTCAGGGGCCAGGCCGCCAGCCAGTAACCGGGAGGCGATCGCCGCGCGGTGCGCGACTCCCATCAACACGATGATCGTGCCTCCCACCCGCGCCAGGGCTTCCCAGTCGGTGTCCTCGTCGGGGGCGAAGCGGCTGTGGCCGGTGACGACCGTGAACGAGGTCGCCAGGCCCCGGTGGGTCACCGGAATGCCGGCGTAGGCAGGAGCTCCCACGGCCGAGGTGATGCCAGGCACGACCTCGAAGGCCACCCCGGCGCCGGCAAGTGCCTGGGCCTCCTCCCCTCCGCGCCCAAAAACGAAGGGGTCACCGCCCTTCAGTCTCACGACCTCCCGACCGGCCCGGCCGTGCTCGACGAGGAGACGGTTGATGTCGTCTTGGGGCACGGGCGAGCCCGGGCACTTGCCCACGTCGAGCCGCAGGGCCCCGGCGGGCGCCAGATCGAGCAGGCTCACCTCCGACAGACGATCGTGGATCACCACGTCGGCCCGGCTGAGCACCTCGGCCGCTCGAACGGTGAGCAGCCCCGGATCGCCGGGACCGGCGCCGACCAGGTAGACGGTCACCCGTTGCCCCCGTCACCGCTGCCGCCGGAAGACAGGCCCATGAGCTCCGCTCCGCCGGCGCCGTCGAGCAACCACTCGGCCAGCGACGCACCCAGATCCTCCGCCGACCCCGGGTCGGGCGTGACACCCCGGCGGCTGTCGCGCAATAGGACCCGTCCGTCGCCGGAGGCCATCATGGCCTCGACGGTGAGGGTGCCGTCGGCGGAGAGGTTGGCGTGGGCGCCAACCGGCAGGTCACACCCGCCGCCCAGGCGCGCCAGGAACCCCCGCTCGGCGGTCAGCTCCAAGCGGGCCGTCGGATGATCGATCGCGGCAAACAGGCCGTTCACCCGCTCGTCGGATGCGCGGCACTCGACGGCCAACGCCCCCTGGCCCACTTGGGGCAGCATGCGGTCGATTCCCAGTATCTCTGCGGCGCGGCCGAGCAAACCGAGCCGGTCGAGCGCCGCCGCCGCAACCACGACCGCCCCGCCGACGGGGACTCGTTCGAGACGCGTTCCGATGTTGCCGCGCAGCCCCGTGAACGTGAGGTCTGGTCTCAGCCACGCCAACTGTGCGCGCCTTCGCACCGACCCCGTCGCCACGACCGCACCTGGCGCCAGGTCATCGAGGGCCGAGCCCACCAGGGCGTCGCGGGGGTCTCCACGGGCTGGCACCGCCGCGAGGCGGATCCCCGCCGGGGTGGTCGAAGGGAGGTCCTTGGCGGAGTGCACTGCCAGGTCGGCGCGCCCTTCCAGCACGGCGGCCTGGATCTCCTTGACGAAGATCCCCTGGCCCCCCATCTCCCAGACCGGGATGTCCTGGCGCCGGTCGCCGGTGGTCTCGACCTCGAGCAGCTCGACGCCGACTCCGGGGTGCCTCCCGCGCAGCAGCCTCGCCACCTCCCCCGCTTGCCAGCGGGCCAGGGCACTGCCGCGCGTGGCGATCCTGAGCACGCCGCGACCGTACCGGCTAGCGGCGGCGGCGCCTACAGGTCGAACAGCTGACGCAACGCCTGGGCCAGCTCCTCGCCAGTGGGAGTACCGGCGGCGACTTTGAGCTGCACAGTCGGGTCGTGCAGAAGCTTGGCGACGATGCCCCGGGTCAACGCGTCGACCGCACGAGCCTCTTGGTCGTCGAGGGAGGCGAGCCGGGACTGATGACGGGCGAGCTCACCGAGGCGCATCTGCTCTGCGCGCTCGCGCAACTCCGAGACCAGGGGTGCCACCTGACGCTCGACCGACTGGCCGAAGTACCTCTCGACCTCCTCGCCGACTATCCGCTCGGCAAGGGGGAGCTCCTGGCGCCTCGTGGCCATGGAGGCTTCGGCGTAGCTCTTGAGGGCATCCATGTCGAGCAGCGTCACCCCCTCAACGCCGGCAACGGCGGGGTCCACGTCCCTCGGCACCGCCACATCGATGATGAGGAGCGGCTTCACGGGCCTTGTCGCAAGGGCGGACCTCACGTCGTCGACTTCGAGAACGAGCTCGCTGGAGCCGGTCGAGGTGAGCACAACGTCGGCTTTCGCCAGCGCGTCGGGGAGCGCCTCCCAGGCGACCGCTCGACCTCCGAAGCGCTCGGCGAGCGAGACCGCCTTGGACCAGGTGCGGTTTGCGACCAACACCTCGCCGGCCGCTGGGCGGGCCGCGAGGATCTCGGTCATGGCCTCCCCCATGCCGCCGGCACCGACGACCAACGTGGCGCGTCCCGACAGCGTCCCCATCCTCTCTGACGCCATGGCGACCGCGGCATGCGACAGGGAGGTGGTCCCACGAGCGATCGCCGTCTCGGTTCGGACCCTCTTGCCCGCGGCGAGGGCGTGGCGGAACAGCATCGACAACGCCGGCCCGGCGGCCCCTTCGATCCTTGCGGCCTCCCAGGCGTCGCGGACCTGGCCGAGCACCTCGCCCTCGCCTAGGACCGCGGAGTCCATCCCCGCCGCCACCCGGAACAGGTGACGCACCGCCACCTCCTCGTAGAACTCGTACAGGTGGCCGACGAACTCCTCTGGGGGCGCACCGCTCCAGTCCGAGAGGAAGTTGCGAATGTCGTGGATCGCAGGGTGAAAGCGGGGGGCGACCGCATAGATCTCCGTCCGCATGCACGTCGACAGCACAACGACCTCGCCGAGGTGCTCGCGAGCCCTCAAGTCGTGCAGAGCCTTCGGCAAGCGACCCGGGAGCACCGTCATCGGCTCCAGGTCCCCGAGGGGGACACTCCGATGGTTCAGTCCGACGACGACGACAGACACGCCTGCAGGCGCTCCCTTGCTTGGGCGGTTCGACCCGCCTTGATCATGTCGAGCATTGCCCAATCGAGCGCCGGCCGCCAGTCGACGTCTTCGGTGGAACGCCCCGCGGCTTTCAGTTGCTCGCGCGCCTCGGAGAGCAAGTCGGCGAGCACCCCGAACTCCGGCCCCAGCCTGTCGGCCACCAGGGTCTTTATCCAAGCAGCCAGCGCTGGGCTGCGACCCGAGGTGGAGACCGCCACTGTGACCGCACCCTGGCGGATCACCGCCGGGAGGGTAAACGAGCACGCTTCCAGGTCGTCGGCTGCGTTGACCCACACGCGTTGCGCCTCGCCGTCGGCCTGCACCGCCCGGTTGACCTCCGGCTCGTCGGTGGCCGCGATCACCAACCACGCCCCCACGACGTCCCCCGACCGGTAGGGGCGCTCGGCGTAGGGGACTCCGAGGGCGCGGACCTCGGGACCGACCCTCGTGGCCACCACCTCGACGGCGGCGCCCGCAGCCGCCAGCCCGGCGGCCTTTCGGGCCGCGACAGCGCCGCCTCCGACCACGACGCAGCGCCGGCCGGCCACCCGCAGGTTGACGGGGTAGGAGGCCTCAGGCGCGAGCAAGGGTCGCCTCGTCGCGCACGTCTCGTCCCGCCCTCTGCTCGTAGAAGCTGAGGATCTGCAGCTCGACGCCGAGGTCCACCTGGCGAAGCACCACTCCTTCTGGGACCTGCAGCGTCGTCGGAGCGAAGTTGAGCAGCGAGGCGACGCCGGCAGCCACAAGGGCGTCGGCCACACCTTGGGCTGCGTGGGCAGGCGTCGTGATCAGCGCCATCGTTACCCCCTTCTCCGACACTGCATCCCCGAGGTCTGACATCGGCAGCACGGTCAGGTCCCCCAGGCGTGAGCCGACCTTGGACGGGTCGGCGTCAAAGGCGGCCACCACCCGGAAGCCCCGAGACACGAATCCGCCGTAGCCCGCCAACGCGTGGCCCAGGTTGCCGATGCCGACTATCGCCACTCGCCGGTCGTCGCCGACTCCGAGCACCCGGTTGATCTCCCGGACCAGGTAGACCACGTTGTATCCGATCCCCCGCGTCCCATAGGAGCCGAGGTGGCTCAGGTCCTTGCGGACCTGAGCAGCGTTGACCCCCGCCCGGGATGCCAAGTCCTCGGAGGAGACCGTGGCCGTTCGCTCCTCGGCGGCCTCGTGCAACACCCGCAGGTACACCGGCAGGCGGGCAACGGTCGCTTCAGGGATCCGGCGGCCGGCGCGCATGAGGAGATGGTACCGGCGGCCTGGTTTCCTACCGACCCCCGGGGCGCAGGACCAGGCGGTCGCCGGCGGACAGGCCGAGCTGCGCCGCCGCCGAACCCAGGTTGACACAAAGAGCCAGCCACCCTGTCGAATCACAAACCAGGGCCAGACCGCCGGGGCGGACCTCGGCGAAGGTCTTCGCCGGCGTCGCGAGGCACAGACGGCCCTTCCCGAGGTCCACGGCGACCGCGCCAGCGAAGCGGGCGAGTGCCGGCGGGCGGACGTTGAGGCCGGCGTTGCCGAACTGGTCGATCGAGACCACCTCGGCCTCCACCTCCTCGCCCGCCGGACCTTGGGCAACAGTCGCCTCGCGCATTGCTTCTCCGCACAGGTCTGCTGGATCCATCCGGGTGCCCAAGCTCTCGAGGGCGGTCCCACAGCAGATGTGCGCCGCGACCGGCGCGAAGACGTCGCGGCCGGCGAAGGTGGCTCCGGCCCCTTCCACGGGGGCCAGGTGCCATTGCGGGTCGTCGAGCACAACCGCGGTGCGGATGGGGCCAGCGCGCAAGGCCGCTGCGGTGAGCAGCCCGCTGTCTGGTCCGACGCAGGCGAGCCGCCGGTCGCCTTGGTCGGTCTGGACGGA
>JBPCRR010000054.1:0-2683 GCA_050996645.1 Acidimicrobiales bacterium
CAGCCGGTGAAAGACGGCTGAGACCTCGCTGTTGCCGGACGACTCGAGCTTTTCAGCGCCCTTGGCGAAACCCTCTCTCCCGTCCTCAAGTGTCTCGACAAGATCCTGGGTGACCGTTTCGTCCGTCGACATTGTGCGTCCCTTCAGGTGAGCGCGGCGAGCACCGCAGCTCCTTCCTGCCCAGTGCCCGCAGTCCTAAACCATGCATGCGGCACGAACCTCTCGAGCACCCCTCGCCGTTGCTAGCTGGACCTTCCGGGTTAGGGCGTGATGGTGGGGCATTGTCCATGGTAGGGGTGGGTTTTTGGGGGCTGGCCGCGTATTACCTAAGTGGGTTGTGACGAGTCGGGGGTGATGGCGATGGCGACGTGGTCGATGGCGTTGAACGGCTGGGTGGGGTTGTAGTTGTCGGCGGTCTGCCAGGTGTTGGTTGGGTCGGCGGCGGTGACGTGTTCGATCTCGTCGATGAACAGGTTCCGCCACCGTTGCTTGGGGTCGGCGGGGAGACCTCCGGTGCTGGTGTGGCCGCCGGTTTGGTAGGCGAGGAGCATGGGTCGGCGGTTTTTCCAGCCGAGGGCGTGGGGGCAGAGGAGGCGTTGGCGGCCGTGATAGGCGACGGTGACGGGTCGGCGTTGGATCAGCGCGGTTTCGAGTGGCGCCCATGCCGGCGGGGTTGGTGTGGTGGGGATGGTCATGGTTGGGTGGGGCCGTAGGCGCCGAGCTCGAAGAGGTCGTAGAGGTGGCGTTGGGTGGCGGTCATGTCGGTGGTCATTCGCCGGGCTCTGGGGCGGCCGCCGGTGGAGGGGTAGATGAGCACGGTTTCTTGGATCCCGGCGAGGGTGTGGAGCAGTTCGCGTACGCTTTGGGGGTAGCCGGCTTGGGTGGCTTGTCGGGCCATGAGCCGGGCGACGGTGAGGGCGAGGACGCAGTAGAAGGCGTGGACGCGGATCTTTTGATCGGTCCAGTGGAACATGGGGCTGAAGCCGACCACCTTGGTGTCTTTCATTTGGCGGAAGTCGGCTTCGACCTCGGATTGGGATCGGTAGGCGGCGATGATCTGGGCGTGGGTCCAGTCGTGGTGGTCGCTGAAGAGGATCCGTTTGCCGAACTGTTCGGCTTCGAGGGCCTGGCGGGCTTTGGGGTCGACGGACCAGGTGAGGCGCAGCTCGGCCGGTTCGTCGCCGGTGAGGGTGGTGGTGATCACCCGGGAAACCCAGCGGGGAGCGAGGATCTGGGCGATGTCGTCTTCCACGGCGTCACGTCCCCGGCGGGTCTTGCCCCGGGCCAGACGTTCGGCCAGCTCGGCCAGGCGCCGCCCGGCTTTGGTCAGGGTCTGGGTGAACCCTGCGGTCTGCTTGGCGTGCAGCGTGGGCGAATGGACCACGATGAGGCGTCGGCAGGTGCCGAGGGCGACACCCCGGGTCTCGAAGGCGGTGACACCGGGGTAGGGCTCCCCGACGGGGGCGAAGCGCGATGGTCGCACGGCGAGGAGCTGGGGGAAGTCCGATGGGGGCAGGGAGCCGACGAAATGCAGGGGGCTGGCGTCGATGAGGGCCTGGTTGTCGACGGAGTCCTGCCCGGCGTCATAGACCAATGTCAAGTTGTCGGCGTCGGCGGCCAGGGTCCCCCAGCGGGCGACGAGCTCGGCGACCATGGCGCCGAACTGGGTGACGTCGGGGCGGTCACCGGCGTAGGTGTGACTCAAAAGTGGGATCCCGCCGTCGGTCGACACGACCAGACCCAACCCGACCAGGCGCAGATCGGTGCGCTTCTGTTTGGCGTGGCCCCGCTGGGCGATCGGGGCGCGGTCGTTGCCGGAATCGATGTAGGTGGCGAAGTTGGTCATGTCCAGCACCAGCCCGCTGAGCTCGACGCCGAAGATCGTGACCAGCCGGGCGGTGACACGCCGTTCGATCTCGACGAGCTCGGCGGTGCCAATGGCGTCCATGGCGTCCCAGAAGCGGCGGTGATCGAGCGCGGCGCGGGGGAGGCGCACCCAACGGTCACCAGCGGTCGTCGCCCACCAATCGGCGAAGGCCAGCTTCGAGCACGGCTCGACCACCCGGTTGGCGCACGACAGCGCCATGTAGGTACCCACTGACGCCGCCGCGTCCGATCGGCGGCCGCCGACCACGTCGTCGATGATCCCGGCCACATCCAGGCGTTGCAGCACCGACCACACCGCGGCCAGGTCCCCGAAGCCGAGATGGCGGGTGCGTTCGGGTTCGGCCATCGCCCCGTCCATGGCCGCCTCGATGTCGGCCGCCTTGCCCAGATAGCGCTCCGAGATCATCTTCGGTTTGCCGCCCACCCGGGCCATCTCCCGCAGGTAGTAGTAGGTCTGCCCGTTGACCCTCTTACTCATGATCGAAGCCATACTTTAGGTGATACACCCTCGCGGCAACTTTCGCGAGCACCCTCAGCAGACAAACGCGCTGGTCAGAGCCCTATTTCAAAAAGAGATCTCCGACACACCAAAACCCCATCCGAGACGAGGGGGGAAGGTCCCGCTAGCTAGGCCGGCTCCTCGCCAAGCTCAACCAGTCCTGCCCCTCGATGGTCGTATCGGGGGCTTCCGTGCGCGTCGGACGCGCGATCCAACTGAGGTGAGCTTCAGGAGCAGCCCGGCACCCAGCCCACTCACCAACGGCGGGAGGATCTCTTCCACCGGCACGCCCGCGAT
>JBPCRR010000142.1:0-2819 GCA_050996645.1 Acidimicrobiales bacterium
CCCGGTGGTCATCGAGCATCCGGTGACCGGGCGGCCGGCGCTTTATGTCAACCCGGTCTACACCACGCGGTTCGAGGGTTGGACCGTCGCGGAGTCCCAGCCGCTGCTGTCGTTGCTCTGGCGCCACAGCGTGAGCGAGAACTTCACCTGTCGGTTGCGCTGGAAGCCAGGCATGGTCGCCATCTGGGACAACCGCTGCACCGTCCACAACGCCCTCAACGATTACCAGGGGCTCCGGCGGGAGATGTTCCGCACCAGCGTCCGGGGAACAGCGCCCGCCCCCCGGCAACCGCCTGATGCCCACAGGGGCCCTTGACGCCTACAGCGCCCTGACTATCTCCGCCATGGCCTGCCCGGCCTCGGTGGGGTTGTTGACGACCGTCACGCCGGCCGCGGTCAGCGCTTGCATCTTGGCCTGGGCGGTGCCCTTCGAGCCCGAGATGATGGCGCCGGCGTGGCCCATCTTCTTGCCTTCGGGCGCGGTGACCCCGGCGACGTAGGCGACCACCGGCTTGTCGATGTTGCCGGCTATGAACTCGGCGGCCTTCTCCTCCTCGGATCCCCCGATCTCGCCGAACATGGTGATGGCCTTCGTCTCGGGGTCCTCGGCGAAGGCTGCCAGGCAGTCGATGAAGTTGGTCCCGGGCACCGGGTCACCCCCTATCCCCACGCAGGTCGTGACGCCTATCCCCATCTGCTTGAGCTCGTAGAGCGCCTGGTAGGTAAGGGTCCCGCTCCGGCTCACTATCCCGACCGGGCCTCCGGGCAGCGCGATCTCGCCGGCGGTGATGCCGATGTTGGTCTTCCCGGGGCTGATGATGCCGGGGCAGTTGGGGCCGAGGAGCCGGGTTCCGGGGTACTGGACGACCAAGGTATTGAACACCCTGGCCTCGTCATGCGCCGGTATCCCCTCGGTGATACAGACCACGAAGGCGATTCCCGCCGCTGCTGCTTCGAGGATGGCTGCCGGGGCAGCCTTGGGGGGAACCGAGACGAAGCTGGCGTCGGCACCCGTGGCAGCTACGGCTTCGGCGACCGTGTCGTAGACGGGGATGCCATCCACGTCGCTGCCGCCCTTGCCGGGCGTAACGCCTGCAACCACCTGTGTCCCGTAAGCCCGGTTGCGCAGGCCGTGGAAACGGCCCTGGCCCCCGGTCAGGCCCTGTACCACGACCTTGGTGCGCTCGTCGACGAAGATCGCCATCTACTTACCTCCGTTGGCCAGCTCGACGGCGCGCCGGGCGGCTTCGAGCATCGTGGGGGAGGACAGGACCCGGTCCGACTCCACGCCGGCGAGGATCCGGCGCCCCTCCTCTGCGTTGGTGCCGTCGAGGCGTACGACCATCGGCGCCTTGATCTCCACCCTCTCGAGGGCGTCCACTATGCCGTTGGCGACCTCTTCGCCGCGCGTGATGCCACCGAAGATGTTGACGAAGATGGCCCGAACCTTGGGGTCGGAGTTGATCACCTCGAGGGCGTTGGCCATGACCTCGGCGTTCGCCCCGCCGCCGATGTCGAGGAAGTTGGCCGGGGAACCGCCGACCTGGTTGACCACGTCGCAGGTGCTCATGGCGAGGCCCGCTCCGTTGGCGATTATGCCGACGTATCCGTCGAGGCCGACGTACTGCAGCCCCTTGCTCCGTGCGAGGCGTTCTCGCTCGTCGAGCTCGTCGATGTCGCGGAAGGCATCCCACTCCGGGTGGCGGAACGCCGCGTTGTCGTCGAGGGTGACCTTGGCGTCGAGGGCGTGCACCCGCCCGTCAGCGGTGAGGATCAGCGGGTTGATCTCGGTCAGGTCGGCGTCGCCTTCCACGTAACAGCGGTAGAGGTTGAGCAGTATGCCGATGGCCCCGTCCCTGGCTTCGGGGTCCAACCCGGCATCGTCGACGAGCTGCGCTGCTTGAGCCTCGGTGAAGCCGACCGCGGGGTCAATGTGCAGCCTGGCGATGGCCCCCGGGTCCTCCTCGGCGACCGCTTCGATCTCCACGCCGCCCTTGGCCGAGACCATGGCGAGGTACTGCTTGGCGCCGCGGTCGAGCGTGAAGCTGGCGTAGTACTCCTTGGCGATCTCGGAGGCGTGCTCGACCCAGATGCGACGCACAACGTGACCTTTGATGTCGAGGCCGAGGATGTTCGCGGCGTGGGTCCGCACCTCGGCCTCGTCGGCGGCCAACTTGACCCCTCCCGCCTTGCCGCGCCCGCCAACCTGCACCTGGGCCTTGACCACGACGGGGTATCCGGCGGCCTCCGCGGCAGCCACCGCTTCCTCGACGGCGTCGGCCACACCTCCGGCTGACACCGGTATGCCAAATCGGGCGAAGTACTGCTTGCCCTGGTACTCGAACAGATCCACGTCGGCTCCTGAAGGTTTCGGTGAGGGTTCGGCCGGAATGCTTCGCCGGCGAAGGGTTCGGCGGGCTCAGCTCGCGGCTGCGGTCTCCCGGCGGTCGAGGACCTGTGCCAGCCAGTCGGTGATGGCCCCGAGCGGGGCACCCGGGGTAAATATCTCGGCCACTCCGAGTGCCTTCAGCTCGGCGATGTCGGCCTCGGGGATGATCCCGCCGCCGAAGACCAACACGTCCTCGGCATCGCGCTCGGCCAGGAGCTCAATCACGCGCGGCAGCAGGGTCATGTGGGCGCCCGACAGGATCGAGAGCCCGACCGCATCGGCGTCTTCTTGGACGACCGTCTCCGCTATCTGCTCGGGCGTCTGGTGGAGCCCGGTGTATATGACCTCGAAGCCGGCCTCCCGCAACGCCCTGGCGATGACCCTGGCCCCGCGGTCGTGGCCGTCGAGGCCCGGCTTGGCGATCAGCACG
>JBPCRR010000063.1:0-3395 GCA_050996645.1 Acidimicrobiales bacterium
CAGCTGGTTAGAGCGCCGCGGCGCCGGGTGGCCCAAACCATCGCCCCGGCCGCCCCGGCGGCCGCGGTCGCTCCGACCATGGCGAAGAGGTAAGCCGCTCGATGGCCGCCCGCCATCGCCTCCGCCCCGCCCGCCACGCCGACGGCCTCGATGGCCGCCAGGGCCGCACCCAGGGCGCCGGGAGCCGGAGTGACGGGGTGGTTGCGCAGACCTCTCAGCGTGCGGAGCAACCGGCGATATCGGACCAGGTCCGCTTGGCAGCGCAAGCAGGTCTGGACGTGCATGCGCGCACGCCGCGAGACTTCCTCGTCCCCGCCGGCCAGGGCCGGCAACCAGGCGGCTGCCATCTCGCAGGCGCCGCCCCGCCTCCGCGACCAGCCCAACCTCGGCCAGACCCGAGTGGCCACGCTCAGCTCAGCCGACCCGGGCATCGGTTGGCTCCTCCTGGCTTCCTGCGGGCCTCGGGTCGGGGACCAGCACCTCACGCAGCCGCCGGCGGGCCCGGTGGAGTCGCACCTTCGCAGCCGCCTCCGTTATGCCGAGCTCGTCGGCGATGGCCACGTGGGGGAGGTCGTAGATATCGCGGAGCACGACCACCTGGCGCAATCTCCACGGGAGCTGCGACAACGCGGCGGTCACCCGCTGGCGGTCGTCGGCCGCAGCCACGCGTCCCTCGGGATCGTGCTCCGCCCGCCGGTCGGCCAGCGAAACGTCTTCGGACAGCGGCTCGGTGTGCCTGTGGTGCCGTGAGCGCTTGGCGAGGAGGGTCGAAGCGCAGTTGGCGGTTATCCGGTACATCCAGGTGCTCCACTGGGAGTCGCCACGAAAGCGCCGCAGCCCGCGCCAGGCGCGCAGGTACGCCTCCTGGGCGACGTCGCTGGCGTCTTCCTCGTTGCCGGTCAGCCGGTAGGCGAGGGTGTAGGTGTCGGTGTAGGTCTGTCTGACCAGTTGCTCCATGGCGTGCCGGCTGCCACCGCGAGCCTGGTCGACGAGGTGAGCCACAGGTGTGGCGTCGGCGATCTCGGTCATCACTCGAGCCCCGCCCGCGTGGTCAGCGTGTCTCTTTGTGGAGGGTGTGCTGGCGCTCCCAGCGGCAGTACTTCTTCATCTCGATGCGGTCTCGATCGTTCTGCTTGTTTTTCATGGTGATGTAGTTGCGCCGCTTACAGACGTCGCAGGCCAAGGTGACCTTGACCCTCTTCTCGTTCTTCGCCACTGGACCTCCTTCGGACTTGGGAACTGGCGGGCTTGGGAACTGGTAGCGGCGGTCGGACTTGAACCGACGACAACTCGATTATGAGCCGAGTGCTCTGACCAACTGAGCTACGCCGCCGAGCCCCTTGTCGGAATCGAACCGACGACACCAGCCTTACCATGGCTGTGCTCTGCCGACTGAGCTAAAGGGGCACGACCGGCTGGCGCGCCGGCGGCTCGTCCATGCTACTCGCCCTGCTGCGGGCCGTCATCTGCGGCGGCGCTACCCTCGTCCGATGAAGGTGCGCTTGGCTGCGCTCGAGGACGCTGACGCCATACGGGAGATCTACAACCGCGAGGTCCTCACGAGCACCGTCACCTTCGACCTCGTGGCGCGCAGCGTCGAAGAACAACTCGTCTGGCTCGACGAGCACTCCGGCGCCCACCCGGCGATCGTTGCGGTGGACGACAGCGAGCGGATTCAGGGCTTCGGCTCGCTCTCCCCATACCGTGGCCGACCGGCGTACCGCACGACCGTGGAGGACTCGGTATACGTCGATGCCGCGGCGCGTGGCGAGGGGACCGGCAAGGCACTGCTCGCCGAGTTGGTCAGACTGGCGCAGGCCCACGGCTTCCACGCCATGATGGCGCGCATCGTTGACGGCCACGAGGCCTCGATAGCCCTTCACCGATCGTGCGGGTTCGAGCTGGTGGGCGTCGAGCGCGAGATCGGGCGTAAGTTCGGCCGTTGGCTCGACGTCGCGCTCATGCAGCGACTGCTCTGACCGCGCTGCGGGGGCTACCCTGCGCCCATGAGACAAGGCCACCAGGCACCGGACTTCGAGCTTCCAGACGAGAACGGCACACCCCGTCGGCTCTCGGACTTCCTCGCCAAGGGACCGGTAGTGCTGTACTTCTACCCTGCCGCGATGACTCCCGTTTGCACCGCCGAGAGCTGCCACTTCCGCGACCTGAAGAGCGAGTTCGAAGCGCTCGGAGCCACCCGTGTGGGGGTCTCCATCGACAAGGTCGACAAGCAGAAGCGGTTCTCGGAGAAGTACGACTTCGACTTCCCGTTGTTGTCGGACTCGGATGCGGTGGTGGCGAGGGCGTTCGGGGTGCACCGCAACATCGGGCCGTTGCCGACCAAGCGGACCACCTTCGTGATTGGCGCCGACGGCAAGGTGCTCGAGGTGATCAAGTCCGAGCTGAGAATGAGCGTGCACGCCGACAAGGCGCTCGAGGCTCTGCGGCGCCCGGCAGCGTGAACCCCCGGGTGAGCCCGGCTGAGCCGGGCCTTGGCGCTGCCCTAAACGCCGGCACCCGACGGCGGCCGGACGGCGCCCTCCTGAACCATCGACATGACTAAGCGGCCGTCGGTCGTGAACATCCTCCCCTCCGCGAGCCCGCGTCCGCCTGCGGCAGCCGAGGTCTCCTGGTCCCACAGCAGCCACTCGTCCATGCGGAACTCGCGATGGAACCACACTGCGTGGTCGAGGCTTGCCGCAAAGCCCCGATCCAACCGGGCGACGGCGTGGGGCTGGAGGATCACGCTCAACAAGGTCATGTCGGAGGCATAGGTGGCAACGTGGCGGTGCAAGGCCGGGGCGTCGGGCAGCTCCCCGTTGGCCCGCAGCCACAAGAATCGCCGGAACCTCGATTCCACAGGAACCAGGCGCACCTCTATCGGGCGGTCACCCCCGAAACCGGCCCATCGGTGGAAGTCCTCGAGTCCTTCGGGGCCAGGGACCTCCGCCGGCGCCGGCAGCTGGTGCTCATAGCCGTCCTCGTGGACCTGAAAGCTGGCCTGGAGGTTGAAGATGGCTTTGCCGGCCTGGATCCCGACCACCCGGCGGGTCGTATAGCTGCGCCCGTCGCGGATCCGGTCCACCTCGTAGACGATCGGGCGGTTCGGGTCACCAGGTCGGAGAAAGTAGGCGTGGAGGCTGTGGGCAAGGCGTCCCTCCTCGGCCACGGTGCGTGACGCCGCCACCAGCGCTTGGGCCGCAACCTGGCCACCGAACACCCGGGGCATGGGGTTCTCGGGTGGAATGAAACCCCTGAAGACGTTGACCTCTATCTGGTCCAGGTCGAGCAGGGCCAACAGGTCTTGGAGAGGCGTGCTCGGAGGGTTGGTGGAGTCGCGCGGGCCAAGGCTTGTCGCGGCGCCCATCCTCGCCGCTTCAGCCTAGAAGCGGCCA
>JBPCRR010000287.1:0-9864 GCA_050996645.1 Acidimicrobiales bacterium
GCTCGAGCTCGGCGAAGTCCACAATCTCGTCGAACTTGCGGTCCACCCACCGACGCGACAGCCCGCGCACCGAGGCGTTCAGGTAGATGTTCTCCCGGCCCGACAGCTCGGGCTGGAACCCCGCCCCGAGCTCGAGCAGCGCCGCGACTCGCCCACGGGTGACGATCTCGCCGGTGGTGGGCTGGAGGATGCCGGCGATGCACTTGAGGAGGGTCGACTTGCCCGAGCCGTTGTGGCCGAGCAGGCCAAAGGTGGTCCCTTCTTCGACCACGAACGCCACGTCGCGCAGCGCCCAGAAGTCGTCGAATGGGACCTTGCCGCCATGGAGAATCCGTTCCTTCAGCGAAGTAAACTGCTGGTGGTACAGGCGGAAACGCTTCGAGACCCGCCTCACCTCGATGGCAGTGGACATTTGGCGAATCCTACCGTCAGAGCTCTTCGGCGAAGTTGCCCTCGAGCTTCCCGAAGGCCATCAGCGCTCCCACGAGAAGGACCAGGGAGAAACCGATGACCGCCAGCAGCTGCCACAGGTACCACCACTGGCCGGCGTGATCGGGAAGGATGGCGATCCTGACACCGCCGGCTCCCCTTGGGGCCGCAACCCCGTAGATGGCTCGCTGAAATGTCATGACGATGGGGGTGACGGGGTTGAGCCTCCAAAGGAAGAAGACGTCCTTTAGATGGCTGTGGTGGAACACCACCGGGTCCCGTACGAGTCGGTATTGGTAGACGATGGGCGTGGCCCAGAACCAGACCTGCAGCGCGACCGCGAGCAGGTGCTGCATGTCGCGCATGCGGACGTTTATCGCGGCGAATAGCACCCCCAGGGCGGCGGCGAGGAGGAGAAGCGCTATCACCGCCGGTACCAGGAGAGGCACGTACGCGAGCGCAGGACCCCGCCGGAAGGCAAGAAGGAAACCGACCATGACGATGCTCTGGAAGCCGAGTTGCACGAATGCAGATCCCAGTTGGGCCAGGACCGGTATCTCCCGGGGGAAGGCAACCTTTTTTATGATGTTGCCGTTCGCGACGATCGACCCGCAGGCACCCGAGACTGCTGACGAGAAGAAGTTCCACACCAAGACGCCGCACATCAGGTAGATCGCAAAGCGCGGAATGCCATTTTTCAAGATCAACTGGAAAACGACGAAATAGACCATCATGGTGATGGCCGGGTTCAACATCGACCAGAGGAACCCGAGGGCGCTGTCTTTGTACTGGACGCGAAGCTCCTTGCGGGTCATGCCCACGAGAAGCTCCCGGTACCGCCAGATCGCGGTGACCCGCTGGCGCAGGTTGATCTTCGGCGAGACGACGGTCAGCTGGCGGCTGGTCGGCCGCTCTGACCGCTCGGACCGCTCTGGCCGCTCGGACCCCGAGGCCACCTCGGCCTCGCCGCCCGCGCTCGCGCCCATGACCGCTTCGGCGGATGAGCCCTCGGTGGTCGTCATCCGCGCCGAGCTTGCTTGGCACAGTGCGGCGGTCTGGCCATTGTCAGATGCTAGCGCTGGCGGGGGCGCGGTTGGCCGGCACCACCGGCTCCCCCGCTGGCGGGGCCTGGCATAATGGATGCTTCCACCACGCGGGCAGAGGACACGCCGGGCCATGGACGACGACAGCACGGAGGGGGCACTGGACGAGCTACGCCGCGTGTGGGAAGCGCAAGCCCAGGCGGATCCTCTCTGGGCCGTCCTGAGCGAGGCAAACCGCAGGGAGCGAGGCTGGGACGTGGAGGCCTTCATGGCCACCGGGCAGGAGCAGATCGACAAGACGACGGCGCGGTTCTTCGAGCTGGGCGGCACCTTGCCCGACGACGAGCTGGCCCTGGACTTCGGCAGCGGCGTCGGAAGGCTCACCCAACCTCTGGCCAAGTGTTTCCAGAGAGTCATTGGCGTGGACATCTCGTCCACCATGGCGGCGGTGGCGCGCCGGATCAACGTCCACGGAGATCGGGTCGAGTACGTCGTCAACGAGCGCCCTGATCTGGCGTTCCTCGACGATGGCTCTGTCAGCCTGGTCTTCACCCATATCACGCTGCAGCACGTTCCCTCTGACGTCGCCGCCCGTTACATTCACGAGTTCCTACGGGTCGTCAAGCCCGGCGGGGCGATCATCTTCCAGCTCCCGTCGCACTACTCGGCCAGCTACCTGCCGCCCGAGAGCACCGACGCCGCCTTGGCCCCCGGCGCCATGCGGGCTCGGATCGAGTTGGCAGAGCTCAGCGGGCCACCAGTCAGTGGGGCGGAGCTCACGATCGTTGCGGAGGTCACCAACCTCAGCCGGGAGCCCTGGCTGCAGGGCAGCACCCGCACGATCAACCTCGGCAATCACTGGGCTGAGGCGCCTCGCCCCTCTCGCCGGCGCCCCTGGAGGCGATCCCATACCAGGCAGGAGCAAATGACTATCCACGACGATGGGCGGAGCCGCTTGCCGGGACGCCTCGACCCGGGCGACACCGCCCGGGTCCCGATTCGGGTCCACACCCCTACGCGCCCTGGGAGGTACCTGCTGCAACTCGACGTCGTGCAAGAAGGGGTGTCATGGTTCGCCAGCAACGGCAGCGACCTGTTCGCTACAGTGGTCGACGTCGTGGCGCCGTCAGTTGCGCCGGAGCCAGGCGCGGTCGAGGACTATTCAGGCGGCACCTTCGGCGACCTGATCAGTCCACGGCCCTTCGAGGCGCCGGCCTTTGCGATGAACGCCATCCCCCGCGCCGAGGTGGAAGCCCTGCTGCGAAGTCGGCGCGCCCGTATCCTCGGCGCCGACGAGTGGGTCAACGAGTGGCACAGTTTCACCTACTACGTGCAGGCAGCGGGCCAAGCCGCTGCCGGCGAGCGCGGTGGGCATGCTTGAGGTAGACGGCCACGTCATCTCGGCGGAGGAGCTCGTCGAGCGGGTCGAGAAGCTGCTCGCCCAGATGCCCCCAGCCGGCACCCCCGGCCTCGCCTCGGCTGGCACTCCTCCCTCCGAGGACCCGGGTCCCATCGCCGCCCAGGTGGACGCCATGCGCGAGCTGCACGCCCGGCTCGGACCCCCTCGGGTCGTGGTGCGCCCCGGGTTGCGGGGGCGTGTCGCCGCCCTCTTCAAGCGCAGCTCACGCAAGGCGACCGCGTGGTACGTGGATCCCCGGTTTGAGCTGCAGCTCGAGTACGACATCCGCACCGCGGTGGCCGTTGACACGCTTGGGCGCGAAGTGGCCGCGCAGGGCGACGTCGTGGGGCGGCTCGAGCGCGAGGTGGAGACCCTTCGACGCCAGAACACGGCCCTCCGCCTGAGATGGGCCACGACGCTGCGCGATCTCAACCACACCGTCCAGCTGCAGAGGGATTCGGCGGGAGCGCTGGACAGTCGCGAGCAGCGCCTCGACGCCATCGCCAAGGAGATCCGTGGCCAGGCCGCGATTCAGCGCGACGTCCAGGAGATCCATGGGGAGCTGACGCGGCTCCTCGAACGCCTGGGAGCGGCTTCGAGCGGCGGAGCGAACATCGACTACTCGCAGTTCGAGGACCGCTTCCGCGGTAGCAGCGAGCAGCTCCAGGAGGCTCAGAGGAGGTACCTGACCCTCTTCCCGCCACCAGGCGATGGACTGCCGATCCTAGATGTCGGCTGCGGCCGTGGCGAGATGCTGGAGGTCCTGCGCGAAGCCGGCCATCGCACGATAGGCGTGGATCCCGACCCCACCATGGTCGCCGCATGCGAAGCAAAAGGTTTGTCGGTGCTCCGCGACGACGGCATTCACGTGCTCGAGAGCATGGAGGACGACTCGCTGAAGGGCATCTTTTGTGCGCAGGTGGTCGAACACCTTCTCACCTCGGAGCTGGAGAGGTTTTTGCGCTCTGCTCACTCCAAGCTCCACTCCGAAGGGGTGCTGGTGGTCGAGACGATCAACCCGCGCAGTCTCTTCGCTTTGGGCAACCACTTCTTCGCCGACACCTCCCACGTGCGGCCCGTCCACCCCGAGACGCTGCGGTTTCTCTGTGAGCAGGTGGGGTTCGCGACCGTGCAACTGGAGGAGCGCTCCCCCCACCCCATGGCCGCAATGGCCGACGAGCTTGGCGACGGCCCGGTCCGTGAGGCGCTGGCGGCGTTGCTCCAGACCGTGTTCGGCCACCAGGACTACATAATCGTCGCCACCAAGTGACCCGGTACAGGGCCGTCCACCAATTTCACTCCGGCACGGCACCGGGCGACGCGATAACCCAGAACATGCTCCACCTCCAGGAGCACCTTCTGTCCCTGGGTTTCGCTTCGGAGGTCTTCGCCGAGCACGTCGATCCTCGGCTCGGAGCCAGGATCCGGTCCATCCACGACTACGGCGGCGACCCCGACGAGCTGCTGCTGCTGCATCACTCCATGGGCAACGACTCCTTCGACGACGTGATCTCGCTCAGCAACGACATCGTGGCCGTCTACCACAACATCACGCCCGAGCGCTTCTTTACCCATCCGCATTGGGTGCACCATGTTCGCCTGGGCCACCACCAGCTCGCCGCCCTGGCCCGGCGCGCGCAGCTCGGCGTCGCGGCCTCGAACTTCAACCGGCGCGAGATGCTGGCGGTGGGCTTTCGCCGGGTTGAGGTTCTTCCTCCCCGGACGGACTTCTCGACTTTCAGCTCTTTGGCATCCTCCAACCCGTGGCGCTCCAGTGACTGGCTGTTCGTCGGGCGCATCGTCGCTAACAAGTGCCAGCACGACCTGGTGCGAGCATTCGCCGCCTACTCTCGGGCTTTCGACGATTCGTCCCGGCTGGTCCTGATCGGGGACAGGTCCGACGAGGAGTACGTATCGCGCGTCGAGGAGGAAGCGCAGCGGCTCGAAGTCTCTGATCGCCTGGTCATGTTGGGGAAGGTCTCCGAACACGAGCTGCGCTCGGCGCTCGCGGGAGCGGGGGTGTTCGTCTGCCTGAGCGAGCACGAGGGATTTGGAGTCCCCATACTCGAGGCTATGGCGGCCGGCCTCCCGGTGGTCGGCTATGCCGCAGCCGCCGTCGCCGAAACGATGGCGGGCGCAGGAATCCTGCTGCGCAGCAAGGAGCCTGCTGTTGTCGCGGCCGCTGTCCAGGCTGTGCGTTCCGACGCGGCGTTGTCCGAGCGCCTGGTGCAACGCCAGCTCCGTAGGGTCCAGCAGGTAAGCAACTTCGACACGCGCGGGCTGCTCGAGCGGGTGATCAACAGGGCGACGGGGCAGCCCTGTCCCCTCGAGGTGCAGGTGCAGGGTCCATTCGAGTCGAGCTACAGCCTCGCGGCGACCAACCGGGCACTCGCCGTGGGCTTGAGCCATGTACCCGGCCACTCGTTGTCGATCTTTCCCACCGAAGGGCCCGGCGACTACGAGCCAAGGGAGGAGGACCTGGCGGGGATTCCCGAGGCGGCCGCGCTGTACAAGCGTGCGGCCGACGTCCGTTATCCCGACGTCGTGATCCGCCAGATGTGGCCGCCGCGGGTCATCGACTCGCCTGGCGCCATCACCTGCGAGTACTTCGCGTGGGAGGAGAGCCTCGTCCCCCCAGAGATGGTCGACGACTTCAATCGCTACCTCGACGGGATCGCGGCGACGTCGAGGTTCGTCGAGGAGGCGCTTCGCAGATCGGGCGTCCACGTCCCTATCCGGGTGATCGGAAACGGCGTCGAGCGTCCCGATCCCCGCGGGAGTATCTCATGCCCTGAGCTGGAGGGGTTGCGGTCCTGCCGGTTCCTCAATATTGGCTCTGGGTTCCCGCGCAAGGGCGTGGACGTCCTCCTGGAGGCCTTCTTCGCCGAATTCGACGGTACTGATGACGTCACGCTCATTCTCAAGACCTTCCCCAACCCTCACAACGGCGTCGGCGACCTGCTCGCCCGCCTTCGCCGGGAGCACCCCAATCCCCCCGACGTCCGCTGGTTGGACACCGACGTGACCAACGGGGAGCTCGCGGGGCTGTACAACCTGGCGACCTGTGTCGTGCACCCGGCGCGCGCCGAAGGGTTCGGGCTACCGGTGGCCGAGGCCATGGCAGCCAGGATCCCGGTCATTTCCGTCGCCCACTCCGGGCTGAGCGAGTTCGTCTCCGAGGACACAGCTGTCACCATCCCGTTCTCGACAGAGCGGACCAGGACACACCTGAGCGTCCCTGGCTCCACTTGGGCGGCCCCGGATCGCCCGGCGCTGCAATCGGCAATGAGGGCGCTGTCGGAGTCCCCCGACTCCCCGGCGATCCGCAAACGGGTCGAGGCGGCGGCGGCGCTGATCAACTCGAGGTTCTCGTGGGAGGCAGCGACAGCACAATGGGTGGCATTCCTCCAGGAGCTCGAAGACGGCGTCGAAACCCCGAGCGTGGCCATGGTCTCCACGTGGAACTCCCGTTGTGGAATCGCCGAGAACACGCGCTACATCGTCGAGCACTCCCGAGACAGGATGCAGATCGAAGTGTTGGCCAACTCGGGCGTGGAGATCCTGGACCCCTCCGAGGAGCTGGGCGTCATCCGCTGCTGGGTGGACCGCTGGCACCCCGACCTCTCGCAACTGGACGCCGCCCTGGCTGCCTCGGACGCCGACGTCGTCCACGTCCAGTTCAACTTCGGTTTCTTCGAGCTCGACCGCCTCGCCGCCCTCGTGGAGAGTCAGCGCCAACACCGGGGCATCGTCATCTCTCTGCACCGAACCCAGGACATCGAGATCGACGGTGAGCTGGTCAGCCTGACCAGCATCGCCAAAACACTTCGCCTCGCGGACTGCCTGATAGTTCATCAGCGCCACGACGCGGTCCGACTCGCCAAGTTGGGGGTCGTCGACAACGTTAGGGTCGTGCCGCTCGGCACGGCGCCCCCACCGCCGGTCGAGGCGTCCGAGGTTCGCCGCGCGCTCGGGCTCGACGACCAGCCCGTGGTGGCCACGTTCGGCTTCCTGCTCCCCCACAAAGGCACGCTGGAGCTTCTCGGGGTGATAGACGCGCTGCGCCACGAGTTTCCCGACATACACCTCCTCGCGCTGTGCGCAAGGCACCCCGATCCCATATCGGTCGCGTTCGAAGACCGTGTCCGCTCCGAGATCGAAGACCGTCACCTCGACAGCCACGTCTCGCTCGTGACCAGCTACCTCCCTGATGCCGACGCCCGCACCATTCTGCGAGCAGCCGACGTGATCGTGCTGCCGTACAGGCAGACCGAGGAATCTTCCAGCGCGGCGCTCCGGTTCGTGCTTCCCGCCGGCCCTCCAATCGTCGCAACGGACCTTCCGATATTCGCGGACACAAAGGAGTATCTCCAGCTCGTCCCCCAGGCCGACTCCTGGGAGCTCGAGGAGGCCATCCGGCAGGTCCTGCTCGACGCCGATCTGCGAGGTTCCCTCATCGAGCGCGCCGCCGCGGCTGCGAGGCGCTTCAGCTGGGAAGGGATCGTCTCCGCGCACCGGGAGGTATACGTCGCAGCCAGACGGGCGGCTCGTGGCAGGCGCGGGGATCCTCGACCGCGAACCGACCCTGGTGGTCCCCCCGGCGTCCGCTAGGGCGACCCCAGCAGAGACGCCGGAACCAACTCCGACAGCCCGAGCGGGTTGGCCAACAGCTGCTGGGGGAGTACCTTTGAGCGGGGGCGGATAACCACGACGTTCTCGACGTCCCATTTGTCGAAGCGCACCCCGAGATGAGTTAGCCGGGCCTCCAGCCAGGCGATCCGGAGGCTGTGGGCAGGAAACAGATATGCGGGATCGGCGTTCCCCATTACCGACGCGTCATAGGATCGCGACCTGTCGGTCACGAAGGAGTAGAACACGATCCGCTCGTCGGACAGAAACGAGTACTTGTAGGACTGCCAGTAGTCGGCGAACAGGCGGGTCGCTCGCAATGACTCCAGTTTCTTGACAGTCCTGTAGTCCACCGCTGCGGCGCCGATGTGATCGGATCCCAGGTGAGAGACGGTGGTCCATACTCCGTTGCGGAAGCCGCCGAACTGGGTGAACCAGAGAGCCGTCGATGCGATGATCACAGCCGTCAAGACGCGCCGCGCCCTCCGGCTCTTGCCGGCGGAGGCGACTACGGCTGCAAGCGGGGCGGCCAGATAGTAGATGTAGCGGCCGTTGGCCACCGTGTAGGAGGTGGGGATGAAGACGACCACGACGAGTCCGACCACCAGCACCGCAGGGAGGGGGTGGCGCCGCCTCAACATTCCCACGCAGAGCACTGCCAGGAGAACACCCATCAAGATGGAAGCTGGGATCCCGATCACAGGTGTAATCACCCAGTCGCCCGGGTCGATGATCTTCAGGTTGAAGAGCGTGGGCAGCCCCGATGTCAACAGACTTCGCGCGTGCTCCGAGTACGGCTCCACCCGCGGGACGCCGTGGAACGAAGCGAGCGGGTGCATGACGTTGTAGACGAGCCAAGGCAGCGCGCCGACCAAGAAGCCGATGGTCGCCACTCCGACAAGTCGGAGGGGCACCCTGCGTGACGAGAACATCACCGCCCACGCGAAGGCCGGGATTGCAAAGATGACGATGGTCGGTCCGAGCCACCAGCCGACGCCACCGAGGAGCCCCCAGAGCAAGCCGTTGACAAGGTTGCTCGGTCGCTCGACCACCCGCAGGCTCATCAACACGAGCAGAAGCCCCAGAAGGACAATCGGGTTGTAGAAGAGCTCCGGCGCGGTGCTGAACGGTATGGCGAAAGCCGGGAAACAGTATGCGGCACAGCCCACGAACACGGCTTGTTCCCTTGGCAGGTACCGGGTCGAGATGCGATACACGACGTAGGCGATCGCCGGGGCTTCGACCAGCGACGTTGCGCTGAGAGCGAACACGCTCCCCGGAGCCAGGACGAGGAACGGCGCCAGGAAGAAGGCGTCGAGCGTGCCACCGTAGGACTGCCCCCAGAAGAAGACTCGCCAGTCACCGTGGGCCACGTGGCGGGCGAGCAGGCCGGCGATTGCCTCGTCGGAGTCTATGGGTGTACCGGTGAGCGCCAAGAGGTGAAAGAACAAGCCGGCGCCGAGGAGCACAGCGGCGCTGATGGTCCAGCCCCTTTTGACGCTGTTTTGGTGGTTTGCCGAGTGCTCGGCTGGAGGTCGAGCGGAGGTCGAGGGAGCCGAGGAGGTCATGTCGGCAGGCCTGTGGACGACGATCCGGTGACTATAGCGGTTGAGGGGCTTCCTCCCGCCGGGAGCTGGCGTTGGTCCCGCTTCCAAGGGCTACGGGTTCGCGGGCGGTCGGGCTGGTTTGCGCTCCGGCGGACTCGAGGCGGGCGACTCGCAGCTCGACGAGAGCGAGCTCCTCGGCCAGTAGCCTCGTGCGCTCCTCAGAGCGGGAGAGCTCCCACGAGAAGTGGATGCTTACCAACAGGAGCAGGACTATGGCGAAGAGGAACAGCGTGGCGGGGGCGTAGTAGATCCCGAGCCAGCCCGACACCGTCGCCGCCAAGCTTGGCACCACAGCGAGGACCACCAGCGCCACCCCGAGTGACAGCCAGAGCAGCGCGTACTTCGCGCGGAGGCGCCCCTTTCGCAGCAGGTGCGCGATCGCTCCCACGCAGGCCAGGGTGACGGCCACGGCTACCAGGTGCGCCCTGAGGTTCATCGCCGCGCCCTCTCGCGCCGTGGGGTCGCCGTGACGACGAGCACGGTCACCAGCCGGATGTAGTGGTACACCAGGCGGACCCCCCTCGTGGACGCCCTCCCCCCGGTGCGCTCATGCATGCGCACGGGCACCTCGGCCACCTTGAAGCCGCCCCTGGCGGCCAGCACGATCGCCTCGACCGTGTCGCCGAGGTACTCGGCGGGATAGTTGGCGGCGAAGAACTCCAACAGCGGCCCCGAGAAGCCTCGGAAGCCCGAGGACGTGTCCGAGAGATGCTGGCGCGACACGAGGGCAACCAGAACCCGCAGAGCCCTCATCGCC
>JBPCRR010000296.1:0-5721 GCA_050996645.1 Acidimicrobiales bacterium
GGTGCCCTCGCGCTCGAAGAGGTAGGGAACCGCGTCCAGACGGAACCCGTCGAGGCCGATGTCGAGCCAGTAGCGCACGACGTCGAGCATCGCGTCGGCCACCTCAGGGTTGTCGAAGTTGAGGTCCGGTTGGTGGGAGAAGAACCGGTGCCAGTAGTACTGGCCGCGCTCCGCGTCGAAGGTCCAGTTGGACTTCTCGGTGTCGACGAAGATGATCCGAGCTTCGCTGTAGCGGGAGTCGTCGTCACTCCACACGTACCAGTCGGCCTTAGGGTTCGTGCGGTCCCGACGCGATTCGAGGAACCAGGGATGCTGGTCACTCGTGTGGTTGATCACCAGGTCGGCGATGATCCGGATGCCCCGGCGGTGGGCCTGCTCGATCAGCTCGACCGCGTCGGCGAGGTCGCCGTACTCGGGCAGGATCGTCCAGAAGTCGCTGATGTCATAGCCCCCGTCGCGCAGCGGCGACTGGTAGAACGGCAGCAGCCAGAGGCAGTCGACGCCGAGCCACTGGAGGTAGTCGAGCTTCGCCGTGATGCCCGCGAGGTCGCCTGTGCCGTCGTCGTTGGAGTCGAAGAACCCTCGAACCAGGATCTCGTAGAAGACGGCACGCTGGTACCAGCGTTGGTCGTCGTAGAGACTGGACATCAACCCGCCGCCACCCTCGCTCTCTGGCGCGAACCGGTGGGCCGGTCCCCTTCCCGGGGATGCAGGTCGAGCAGGTGGGCCACCCGTGACCACGGTTCCAGCCTGACGAAGACGTCTGGGCCCTGCCAGGTGAACTCCGCACCGGACAGCTCGTCTAGGACCTTGTAGGGCCTGTCCCGTGGCAATCCCAGGAGGTCCAGGTCCAGGTGCAGCGTGGACTCCGCCGCTTGGTAGGGATCGAGGGTCACCACCACGAGGACCACGTCGCGGCCATCGTCGCTGGTCTTGGAGTAGGCGATGACCTCGGGGTTGTCGCTCGGGTGGAACCGGAGCTGGCGCAGCCTGCTGAACGCGGGGTGCCTCCTCCTCGAGGCGTTGACCGCGCCGATCAACGGCGCGAGGGTGCCAGGCCGGTCGAAGTCGCGGTCACGGATCTCGTACTTCTCGGAGCCGAGGTACTCCTCGTTGGAAGGCGAGGCGGGTTGGTTCTCGTAGAGCTCGTAGCCGCTGTAGATGCCATACGACGGGCTCAGCGTGGCAGCCAGCACGAATCGCAGAGCGAACGCCGCCGGAGGCCCATCCCGCAGCGGCCCCGAGAGTATGTCGGGGGTGTTGGGCCAGAAGTTTGGGCGGAAGTAGTCCGCCAGCTGGGTGTGCGCGAGCTCCTCCAGGTAGGCAACCAGCCCTTCGGGACCGTGCTGCGCGGTTCGCCAAGCGAAGTAGGTGTAGCTCTGCGAGAACCCGACCTCGGCCAGCTTGGCCATGACGCCCGGCCTGGTGAACGCCTCGGCGAGCAGGATGACGTCGGGGTGCTCGTCTCGAAGAGCGGAGATGAGCCACTCCCAGAACGCGATCGGCTTGGTGTGTGGGTTGTCCACCCTAAAGATGTGGACTCCCCGCTCGATCCAGAAGTCGAGGATCTCCTTGCATGCCTGCCACAGGGCCACCCGGTCGGTCTCCTTCTCCGGCCAGAAGTTGATCGGGTAGATGTCCTGGTACTTCTTCGGCGGGTTCTCGGCGTAGGCGATGGAGCCGTCGGGGCGCCGGTGAAACCACTCAGGGTGCTCGCGAACCCAAGGATGGTCAGGCGAGCACTGAAGCGCGTAGTCGAGCGCTAGTTCCATGCCATGGGACCGCGTCGCGTGCACCAGGTCGTCGAAGTCCCCGAAGGTGCCGAGGTCGGGGTGCAAGTCGGTGTGCCCGCCCTCGGGGCCACCGATGGCCCAGGGGCTGCCGGGATCGTCGGGGCCAGCGACCAACGCGTTGTTGGCTCCCTTGCGGTAGGAGCGGCCGATCGGGTGCACCGGCGGCAGGTACAAGACGTCGAAGCCGAGGGCAGCGAGATCCGGCACGCGGTTGGTCGCCCCCTTCAGGCCGCCGTAGCTGCGCGGGAACAGCTCGTACCAAGCGCCGACTGCGGCGCGTTCGCGCTCGACCCACATCGGCTGGGGCGCGGAAGCCGTGAGGTCCTGCGCTCCCCTCGGTCCCGCCACGCCGGCGGCCACCGCCTGGCCCAGGGCCGGAGCCAACCTGGCGGCCGGGTCGGCGGTCTCGTCGCCGAGAGCCGCGAGCGCGGATTGGACCGCGCGCGCCCGGGCGCCTGCGGAGCGAAGCAGGACGTGCCCCTCTGCGATCTCCACCTCGACGTCCTGGCCGGCGTCGAGCTTCGTGCGGACTTTGTGCGCCCAGGTGGCGTGACGGTCGGTCCAGGCCTCGACCACGACGTGGTGGCGGCCGAGACGTCGCGGCTCGACGTGGCCTATCCACTCGTCGTTGCCTGCATGCTCCAAGGCGACGCTCGAGTCGGGCTGCGGAACGCCTTCTGCGAACAGCACGGCCCTCGCCGCCAGGACGTCGTGGCCGTCTTTGAATACGACGGCGCGCACCGGCACCGTCTCGCCGACCACCGCCTTGGCCGGGTAACCCGGGTGTGGAGTCGACGGCCGGACGTCGTCTATGACAATGCGACCCGTCACGGCTCCCAAGCTAGTGGTCCCGCAGCGCCGAGGGCACCGGCGCGCAGCTAGGTTGGCGCGAATGAAGGCCCTTCGTTCGTTCACGGTGCGCGCCCGGCTCCCCGACGCCTTGCTGCCCCTCAACGAGCTGGCCCAAAACCTCAGATGGTCCTGGGACGAGCGCACCAGGGACCTCTTCAGGTGGGTCGACCCCCAGATCTGGGAGCTGTCGTTTCACGACCCCGTCCGGCTGCTGTCGTTGGTGGAGCGCCGCCGGCTCGACCAGCTCGCCGCCGATCCGGCCTTCATGGGCTTCCTCTCCGAGATGCAAGACGCCCAACGCCGCTACCTCGCATCCTCGCGCTGGTTCCACAACCGGCCCGACAGCCCCCTTCGCTCGGTGGCCTACTTCTCCCCGGAGTTCGGGATCGCCGAGGCCCTGCCTCAGTACTCGGGGGGCCTTGGCGTCCTCGCCGGCGACCACCTCAAGGCGGCGAGCAGCCTGGGTGTTCCACTAACAGGCGTGGGTCTCATGTACCGGCTCGGCTACTTCCGTCAGCACCTCAACGCTGACGGGTGGCAGGAGGAGCGCTACCCGGTGCTCGATCCCCACAGCATGGCGCTGCGGCTCGTGGACGGAGTCCACATCAGCGTCGAGCTCGCCCGAGAGACCCTGATCGCCCAGGTCTGGCTGGCAGAGGTTGGGCGGGTGAAGCTTTACCTGCTCGACGCCGACGTGGACGCCAACCCCGACGAGTTGCGCTCGGTCACCGACCGCCTCTACGGCGGAGGCGTCGAGCACCGGCTACGCCAGGAGATACTTCTCGGTGTCGGCGGAGTCCGTGCCCTCGACGCCTTGGGCGTGGAGACCCAGGTCTTCCACACCAACGAGGGCCACGCCGGCTTCCTCGGCCTCGAACGCATTCGCACCCTCGTCGCCAAAGAGGGCCTCTCCTGGGACGAGGCCATCGAGACAGTCCGCTCGGCGACGATCTTCACCACCCACACGCCGGTGCCGGCGGGGATAGACCGCTTCCCCCGCCCGCTCATGGAGCTCTATTTCTCCCGGTGGGCACAGGAGTGCGGGGTGTCCATCGACACCTTGATGCACCTCGGCCATTTTCCCAACGAGGAACCGGACGCACCGTTCAACATGGCTGTGATGGGGCTGCGCCTCGCCGGCCTCTCCAACGGCGTGTCGCGCCTGCACGGCGCCACCAGCCGCCACATGTTCTCCCCACTCTGGCCGACGATCCCGGTCGAGGAAGCCCCCATAGCTGCTGTCACCAACGGCGTCCACGGGCGCACCTGGGTCTCCTCGGAGATGGACGACCTGCTCTCGAAGTACGTGTCGCCGGCTTGGGACGAGGCGGGCCCCGACGAATGGGCTCGGATCGACGATGCCCGCGACGATGAGCTCTGGAGAGCCCGGGAGCAAGGACGCTCGGCTCTCGTCAGCTTCGTGCGCGAGCGTCTGGCGCGCTCCCTGCTCGAGCGGGGCGTGTCGATCACTGACGCCGCGTGGGCCGACGACGTGCTCGACCCCCGGTTCCTCATCGTCGGCTTCGCCCGGCGCTTCGCCGCCTACAAGCGCGCCACGCTGCTGCTGTCCCAGCCGGACCGCCTCCGGCGGTTGCTGCTCGACGAGGAGCGGCCCCTCCAGCTCGTCTTTGCGGGCAAAGCCCATCCCGCCGACGACGTGGGCAAGGAGATGATCAGCGAGCTGGTCCGCTTCTCACGCGACCCCATCGTGCGCCACCGCATCACCTTCGTCGAGAACTACGACATCTCCGTCGCCCGCATGCTCTACCAGGGAAGCGACGTCTGGCTGAACACGCCCCGACGCCCGATGGAGGCCAGCGGCACCAGCGGCGAGAAGGCCGCGCTCAACGGAGCCCTCAACTGCTCCATCCTCGACGGCTGGTGGGACGAGTGCTTCGACGGGTCGAACGGGTGGGCCATCTCGTCGGCTGAGACCTACGACGATCTTGCGCATCGCGACCATGTCGAGGCCGACAGCCTCTTCGAGATCCTGGAGAACCAGATCGTGCCGTTGTTTTACGACCGCCGCGGTGGGCGCTACCCGCGCCCGTGGGCAGAGCGGATCAAGGCGTCGCTCCGGTCGCTCGGGCCCAAGGTGCAGGCTTCGCGCATGGTCGAGGACTACGTCGAGCAGATGTACGAGCCGATAGCGGCCCGAGCCGATCGCATCAGCGCCGACGGCGGGGCCCCGGCACGGGAGCTGGCGGCGTGGAAGAAGCAGGTGATCTCGGCGTGGTCCGGGGTCGAGGTGCTCGGGGTGGACACCGACGACGGCTCCCCCGTGATCGACCTCGGCGGGGTCTGCGAGGTCGTCGCAGAGGTGGCGCTCGGTGCTCTGACACCCGATGACGTGGCCGTCGAGCTAGTTCACGGCCCAGTCGGGGGCGCGGACGAGCTGACCCGCTCCGAGGTGGTGGTGCTCACCTGCGAGGGCGCCCTCCCAGGCGAGGACCAAGGAGCCCTGGCGGGCGAACGCGCTCAGGGCGGCCACCCCGGTTCGCTGCACCGCTACCGGGGCCGGTTCAGCTGCAACCAGGCCGGCCGCCACGGCTACACCGTCAGGGTGCTTCCCGCCCATGCAGACCTCGCGGTGCCGGCGGAGATGGGCTGCGTAGCCTGGGCCTAGCGTCCGGCGGGCTCGGCTTTGCCGGGTCGTTCGCCTGGGCTGGTTCGCCTGGGCTGTCGACTCCCGCGGCGAGGATCTGCTCGGCGGCGTCGTAGGGATCGAGCTCGCCCGACAGCACCTTGTCGCCAAGCGCGGCGAACGTCTCGCTACCTTCCGCGCCGGCGAGCTCGATCTCCAAGCGGCGCAGCACCACCTCGCGTAACTCGGCCACCAGTCGGCGGCGCCGGCGTAGCTCTCCCTCGCCGCTGGCGTCGAGGTGGGACTGGTGGTCCGAGACGGCCTGCCGGAGTTGCTCGACGCCTTCGCCGGTCGAGGCCGTCGCTACAACGATGGGGGGGCGCCATTCCCCCGTGTGGGTGCCGAGGTCGAGCATGTTGTCGAGGTCCCTGCGGGTCTCGTCGGCGCCCGGGCGATCGGCTTTGTTGACGACGAAGATGTCGGCAATCTCGA
>JBPCRR010000325.1:0-9260 GCA_050996645.1 Acidimicrobiales bacterium
CACTCTCCAAAGCGCCAGCTCCCGTCAGACCCCGGGTGAACCGGTCATTCAACAAGTCCCGCCATCCGGAGATTCTTGGTGAGGCAATGAATCACCGTTCCCGGAGGATTTGACTTGAGGCAACGGGGTCCCGGCAGTCGGGGTGCTATGAGGGCCCAGCCGGCGGAGCGAGGCGCCAGATGGCGACGTGGCGCGCACCGGCGACAACCCCCTCACCTACCAGCCAGGCCACGTCCAGGGCTACGAAGTGGTGGCCCTTGCGGACGAACCGTTCGCTCACCCTCGCGCGCACCTCGACGGATTCGCCCACGCTGACCCGGCGGCGGTGCCACATCTCGGTCTCCACGTGGACCCAGGCGGGAAGCACGACGTTGACCACGAGGACCCAGTTGGCGCCCTGGATCAGCAGCCCGGGGTGCACCGTCGCGCTCTCGTGGTAGATGGCCAAGGGTTCGCCGATCATGCCGAGGTAGGCATCTGCGCTCGATCGGTCCGTGGCGAGGCCTATCGATCCGAGCACGCGACCAGGGGCGAGGGTCTCCTCGCTCGCAGGCGGTCGTTGGTTCGCCTCGGGCGGCTTCGCCGCGGGGATCGCCTCCCCCGCGGTGACAGAGCGCGGCGCCGCGGGCAGCGTCGCGGTGCCGGTGGCGCTGACGCGGGTTCCAACAGAAGCCCGCAGGTCCACGGTGTCGACATGGGTGCTGGGGGTCACGCTGGCGAGGACCCGCTCGCCTTCGTAGCAAGGCGCCACCAGCCTCACCCGGGCGGTGCCCCGGTCCAGCCATTGCTCACCGAGCGCGCGCACGATGGGATGGCACAGGTATCCGTAGACGGTGACCCCGGGCACGAGGCCACCCCGGAACCCGTACTGGCGGGCGACGTCGTCGGCGTGGATCCTGTTCTCGCTGGCTGAGGCCGGGTTGAACGCCTCCACCTCGTAGTCGACCGCCTCTCGGCGCTGGACTGGAGCAGCCATCGTCGCCACCGTAGCCGCCGTCAGAGCGCTCAGCGCCGGATCGGCGCGATCAGACGACGGGTCCGGGTGTGACCTGATCGACGGCGGAGACGGGGATTCCCCCCTCGGCGGAATCCTCGTCGACGTCGGGGTCACCCTCTAGCTTCAATCCGATCACCGCCAGAGCACCGGCGGCGGCGATCCGGAGGATGCGGCGGAACCGGCCTTGCGGACGGCCGCAGGTATCGGTCTGGGCGTCGGGTTCGGGGACCTCGGGCAACTCGGCGTCGGCGTCCGGGCCGCATCGGGCTCCACGTCCTGGCCCGGCGTTGTTGGTGGTGCTCAACGCCGCCTGGCTTGCACGAAACAGTCGGTACCCACTCCCCTTGCGGGAAAACACACTGGCGCGGACCCCGGCCGGGGGTGGCAGACTGATGACAGCCCGCGCACAAGCCGACCCCGCCGGGCGAGAGGGGATTTCGAAGTGCAACTCGACAAGCTCTACATCAATGGACAGTGGGTGGAGTCATCCGGCCGGGGGACCATAGAGGTCGTCAACTCCACCACCGAGGAGGTCATCGGTCAGGTCCAGGAGGGGACCCCCGAGGACGTGGACCGCGCGGTCGCCGCGGCGCGCGACGCCTTCGAGACCTGGTCGCAGACCGCGCCGGCGGATCGCGCCAAGTACCTACAGGCGATCGCCGAAGGGCTCCAGGCGCGCAACGATGAGATCGCCAGGACGATCTCCGAGGAGGTGGGCTCGCCGCTGTGGTTCTCGCAGCTGGCCCAGGCGGGCCTGCCGGCCATCGACGTGGGTTCGGTGGCGGCGATGATCGAGTCCTACCCCTTCGAGGAGACCGTCGGCAACTCGCTGGTGGTCAAGGAGCCGGTCGGCGTGGTGGGTGCGATCACCCCGTGGAACTACCCGCTGCACCAGATAGCGGCGAAGATTGCCCCGGCCCTGGCCGTCGGCTGCACCGTCGTCGTAAAGCCTTCCGAGGTTGCGCCGATCAACGCGTACATCCTCGCCGACATCGTCGATTCCGCGGGGCTGCCGCCGGGTGTCTTCAACCTGGTCACCGGCTACGGGCCCGTCGTCGGCGAGGCCATAGCCTCGCACCCTGGCGTCGACATGGTCTCCTTCACCGGGTCCACACGGGCGGGCCGGCGCGTTGGCGAGCTCGCGTCCCAGACCATAAAGCGGGTCGCGCTGGAGTTGGGCGGCAAGTCCCCCAACGTGATCCTCGACGACGCCGATCTCGAGGCGGCGGTCACCGACGCGGTCGGCAAATGCTTCATGAACTCCGGCCAGACCTGCTCTGCGCTGACCCGTCTGCTGGTCCCGCGGGACCGCCTGAGCGAGGCGGAGACGGTGGCGGTCAAGGCCGCCCAGACCTACACGGTGGGCGACCCCTTCGACGCCGAGACCAAGCTCGGTCCGGTGATCTCCGCGACCCAGCGCGACCGCGTGCGCGGATACATCGAAAAGGGCGTCGAGGAAGGCGCCAAGCTCTGCACCGGGGGACCCGATGCGCCGGAAGGCTTGGAAAAGGGATACTTCGTGCAGCCAACAGTGTTCTCCGAGGTTCGCCCGGAGATGACCATCGCCCAAGAGGAGATCTTCGGCCCGGTCCTCGCAATCCTCCCCTACGAGGACGAGGAGGACGCCGTCCGCATCGCCAACGACAGCCCGTATGGGCTGGCCGGCGGGGTGTGGTCCGCCGATCCCGAGAGGGCGAAGCGGGTGGCGCGCCGACTGCGCACCGGGCAGGTGGAGATCAACGGGGGGGCGTTCAACCCGCTGGCCCCCTTCGGCGGCTACAAGCAGTCCGGCAACGGCCGCGAGCTCGGCAAGTTCGGGCTGGAGGAGTTCTTGGAGATCAAGTCACTCCAGCTGTAGCCGCCGGGGGCCATCAGCAGCCGCGAACGCCGAGAGTCCCTGTTGTTGAGTCCTTTCTTGCATCGCAGGTGTCGGGCCGGCACAAAGCCAGCAAGGCGGCGAAAGCCTTAGGCCGGACGGCCTCACCAATCAAGCCAAAAGCCACGACCAGGACACCGCCAGCCAATCCTCGCAGCGCCAATGCCTCGACGTCAGCCACGGTCACCCCCCATTTATCGCACAGCCATGCCGGCGCTACTTTCCCACGACGGTGTTTGGCGAATGCCGCCTGGGTAGATAGTCCGCCAACCGACGAAATCGGAGGTGCGAAGTGGCTCAGCGAGGTGGCGCGACATCGAACAGGGGTCGAAAGAACAAACCGGACGACCCGCAGCTGGTCAGCCGCCTCGGCCCCGTGGAGCTGGATTGGCCCCGCTCCGTCGGCTACTTCGGTGGGATCGGGTTGGCTGTGGCTGCGGGGCTCATCGATCCACCGTTGGGGCTGTTCATCGCGGCTGTGCCCTTCCTGAAGATGCTGGACCTGCCGGGCTTGCCTAACCTCCCGCGCTTCGTGAGCCAGGTCTTTGAAGGAGTGGCAAAGCCCGTCGGCGGCGACAGTCAAGGCACCGTCCGGATCGTGACCCGCCGAGGCGCCAGCGACCAACCAGTGACCTCATCGAGCTGAGCCCGACCCCCCTCGCCGTTCCGTCCAGTCGAGGTTTGCCGCGTTCGGAGAGGGGTACAACGCCGCCACCGTCGACAGGTGAGGTGATCTGACCATGGCCACTACTGCTACCCGCCAAACCCGGGTCACAAGCAAGTCCTCGAGCCGCAACGGAGCCTCAGCGGCTGCGAGGCAGGACTACGAGTTGCCGATACTCCGCGCGCGGGTGCCTGAGGCGGTGGGCAACATGGCTTTCTGGGCGGGCCTCGCCGGGTCGGTGGTCATCGGGGCGGTGGAGCTGCCGTTGGCCGCGCTGGTCGGAGCTGGGGTGGTTGTGGCGCGACACACGCGGCGACGGTAGGCGGTGGTGGTCTCCCGAACGTCGAAGTCCGCCACTCCGATCAATCGCAGTCCTAGCCCGACCAGTCGCGCCGTCGGCCGGCGATCTCGAACGGCGCGAGCTGAGCAAGCGGTCGACAAGAGTTTGACCGGCCCGAGTTTGCCCCTTATCGGCCACGTCGTGCTGCCGCCCCCCGAACACCTCGTGTTCTACGCCGGCATCGTTTTGCTCGCCGCCGTGGAGCTGATCGAGTGGCCGGTGGCCTTGGTCATAGGGGTGGGCAAGATGCTTTCCGACAACCGCTCGCACAAGACCCTGCGCGACTTGGGCGAAGCGTTGCAAGAAGCCCGCTGATCCGCCCCACCCAGGCTTCTCCCAACGTTAACCGTGCATACGCCTGAATTGCCCCGTGACAACACCTCGCCGTGGTGCGCTCGCGAGCGATGTCTAGTGGTGCGACTCCAAGCAGTTGGGAGCACGAGCAAGCAGTCACCTCGGCTTACGAGTGGCTTGGAGCCGGGATTTTGGCCTTCGCGGCCGGCGCCGGGCAACCGGCTCTTCACTGCATGGCCAGCCCGACGACTGCGACGCCATCCCATCGTCGACCGAGCAGGGGTGGCTGCCAGGAGCCGGGAGGTGTCGAGCATCGATCGCAGCTGGGCCGGCGAGTCTGCGCCTGAGTCCCCTCGTGTGCTGGAGCTGCGGCCGTGACGCTCGTCTCGCGGGTCGCGGACGGCCTGACCTACTCGGGGCGCTCCCGACGCCGGATGTGGCAAACCGCTGGACGGATCCACCTGGAGGTCAAAGGTCTTGACGGTCCGGCAGCCGCTGCTGTAGCTCGCCTCCTTAGGAAGGCTCTGCAGGATCTTCCCGGTGTGTCGTGGGTGGACGTGGACGTCATTTCGAGACGAGCGATAGTGGCCTTCGCGGAGGAGTCCATCCTGGCCGAGCAGCTCATCGATGCGGTGGAGAAGGCCGAAGAATGTGCCGGCGTGGGCCGCGAGCGCTTTGCGTTGGATCTACCGGAGTCTCCTGCGGACCGCGAGCCCATCCGGCGGCATTGGCTGGCGTTGGGAGCCGACGTGGCGGGTCTGGGCCTGGCGGGACTCGGGCGCCTGCTCAGATCAACTCCATTTCCGGTCGAAGCCGCCTCGGTGGTCACACTGATCGATAACGAACCAAGGTTGCGCCGGTTCCTGGAGTCCCGCCTCGGCTCGCCGGCCACCGACCTCGGTCTGGCGGTCGCCAACGCACTGGGCCAGAGCCTGACGCAGGGACCCTTGGGTTTGCTCATCGACGGGGCACACCGGGCGACCCTCCTGTCGGAGGCGGTGGCCAGAAGATCAGCGTTCGAGACCGCCGAAGCGCGCCGTTGGGGCCAGGGGCCGCCGCGGTCGCGCCCTCGCGACTTCTACGGGGACCTTTCCTCTCCTCGTCCGGTGCCGCTCCCGGCCGGCGCAGTGGAGAGATTCGCGGACCGCTCGGCCCTGGTTGGAGTGGTCGGAGCCGCGGGAACTCTCGCGGCCACCGGTAGCGCCCGGCGTGGCGCGGCCATGTTGCTGGCGGCGGCCCCGAAGGCGGCTCGCGTCGGCCGGGAGGCATTCGCCGCGCATCTCGACCGCGCGCTGGCGGCCCGGGACCTGGTCGTGTTGGACGCTGAGGCCCTGCGCCGCTTGGACCGTGTTGACACCGTGGTGATCGACGAGGCACTGCTGCGAACAGCTCGTTCGGTGATCGGAGGCGTTCGTCTGCTACCCGATGCGGATGCCCCCGAGGCGCACCGCCGTCTGAGCACGCTGTTCGACCCAGCAGCGCCGCGGAGCAGCCGCCGCCGAGGACGATGGGAGCTGAGCGCGCCCACTTCGGCTGAACGACGGCAGGGCGCGACTCATGATTCCCTACGGGGTTTCGGGAGCGGCCAGGCTCTGGTACTGCGCTGCGCCGGCCGCCCGGTCGCCGTGGCCAGCGTGGAGGAGGAGTTGTCGACCGCTGCAATATCGCTCATTCGCTCCGCTCGCGGTCAGGGGCACATGGTGGCCATTGCCGGATCGGACCTGGCGCTCCTGGACCGCTGCGGCGCTGATCTCTTAGTCGTTGGTGGGCCCGGCATGGCGGAGGCGATCCGGTCGCTTCAGGCTGACGGTTGCGTGGTGGCGGTTATAGCCCCCGGTAGCTTCGACAATGCTCCAGCGCTGCACGCCGGTGACGTCAGTCTCGAGGTACCGAGCTTCGACGGCTCCGCCTGGGCCGGCGACATCATCCTCAACGACACTCTGGATGCTGCCTTCGTCTTGGACGCCATAGGGACGGCGCGCCACGTCAGCCGCCAGAGCGTAGCGCTAAGCGCCTGTGGGGCCGGGATAGGGAGTCTCCTGGCCCTGACCGGACGTCCAGCGACGGCCGCTGGTCGGGTTTCTCTTCCTATCAATCTGGCTGCCCTGGCTGCGATGGTCAACGGCCTGCGCGCCGCCGCGTACCTCAACCGGCAGGGCGGGCGGGTGGCTGCCGACCCGGTGCGCTGGCATCAGATGGACGTCGCCGCGGTGCTGAAACGGGTGTCCAGCACGGCCCAAGGGTTGAGCGAGCAGGAGGCTCGCCGCCGCTGGGGCCAAGCGTCGAGCCCCCAGGAGCGCCCCGCATCGTTCCTGTACAGCCTCGCCAGGGAACTGAACAATCCCCTCACCCCGGTGTTGCTCGGAGGAGCTGCGGCATCGGCGGCGGTGGGTTCGCCTGCCGACGCGGGCATCGTGGCCGGCGTCACCGGACTCAACGCGCTCATTGCAGGCATCCAGCGCTTCGCGGCCGAACGCGCGATCCTCTCACTGGGGACCGCCTCTGCCAGCAACGTGTCTGTGCGCCGCCCGAGCGGCGTCACCTTCGCACGGGCAGACCGGTTGGTACCTGGCGACGTCGTCGTGTTGCGGTCAGGCGATGCCGTGCCGGCCGATTGCCGGGTGATGACGGACGACAACGCCCAGGTTGACGAGTCTTCGCTGACCGGGGAGTCCGATCCCGTCGTCAAGGGCTCGACCCCCACCTTCTCGGCCGTCTTGGCGGAACGCAGCTGCATGATCCACGAAGGGACATCCGTGGCGGCCGGAGAGATGGAGGCCATCGTGGTGGCGGTCGGACGCGACACTGCGGCCAACGCCATGGCCGCCGATGTGGTCCAAACCGAAGCCAGCGGCGGGGTCGAGGGTCGGCTGCGCCGCCTGACGTCAATCACCTTGCCCGTGGCCGCCGGCGGAGGGCTCGCCGTCGCCGGCTTGGGCCTGCTGCGAGGCCACGGGCTGGACAGATCGGTTGGTTCGGCGGTCGCCTTGGCGGTGGCAGCCGTACCCGAAGGCTTGCCGCTCCTTGCCACGATGGCTCAACTGGCCTCGGCGCGACGACTGTCGAATCACCAAGCGCTGGTTCCGAACCCCCGAGCGATCGAAGCGCTCGGCCGGGTCCGGGTGCTCTGCACCGACAAGACGGGCACCCTTACCGAAGGAAGGATCCGGCTGAGGAGGGTCTCCAACGGCTTAGACGACGTCAGCCTCCACGATCTCGGGCCCGCCGGTCAGAGCGCGTTGGCCGCCGCCCTTCGGGCCTCTCCGGCGCATGCGCTCGACCAGCCGGCTGCTCACCCAACGGACCAAGCGGTGATCGAAGGCGCGCACCAGCGCGGGTTGACCGTCAGCACCGGCATGCCCACCTGGCGCCGTCGTTGCGAGCTGCCCTTCGAGCCGTCCCGGGGTTATCACGCGGTGATTGGTGGGCCTGGTGGCCCTGCGGGGGAGGTGCTGAGCGCGAAGGGCGCCCCCGAAGTCCTCATCCCGCGTTGCACTCACTGGCGGGGGCCCCGCGGCGAGGCCCCCATCGACGAAATGGCGCGCCGTCAGCTGGATCACGAAGTGGAACGCCTGGCCCGCCAGGGGTTGCGGGTGCTGGCCGTCGCCGAGGGGCCCGCGGCCGACGCGCGGAGCAACGGCGACATGAGCGACACGGACGTGTCGGGCCTGACTCTGCTTGGGTTCCTGGTGCTGTCAGACCCGGTGCGGGCCACCGCTGCCAAGGCGATCGCCGGGCTCCGAGCGGCGGGGGTGGATGTGGTCATGGTGACGGGGGATCATCCCTCCACCGCAGAGGGGATCGCCGTCGAGCTTGGGATCCTCGATGGCCGGCGGGTGATGACCGGCACACAGTTGGAGAACTTGACCGACGAAGAGCTCAATGTTGTGATCTCGGATGTCTCGGTCTTCGCGCGGGTGACACCTGGCGACAAGGTGCGGATCGTCGCGGCTCTTCAACGACGCGGTCAGGCGGTGGCCATGACCGGCGACGGGGCCAACGACGCCCCGGCGATCCGCCTGGCCGACGTTGGAATTGCCTTGGGCGCTCGAGCCACACCGGCCGCTCGTCGCGCCGCCGACCTGGTGGTCACCGATGAGCGGATCGAGACGATCGTTGACGCCATCATCGAGGGCCGCGCGATGTGGGGGTCGGTGCGCGAGGCGCTGGCCATCCTCCTTGGGGGAAATCTCGGTGAGGTGGCGTTCACGGTGGCTGCCACTGCGGTGTCCGGCGCGTCCCCGCTCTCGGCGCGCCAGCTGTTGACGGTCAACCTGCTCACCGACGTCGCTCCGGCGCTGGCAATCGCAGTTAGGCCGCCGCCTGAGCGGTCCCCTGCCGCCTTGCTGGCGGAAGGACCAGACGCGTCGCTCGGCGAGAGCCTGGAGAGAGCCATCATTGTCCGCGCTGCCGGCACGGCCTTGGGTGCTGGGATGGCTTGGACGGGCGCCCGCCTGACTGGGCGACGCCAGCGGGCCAGCACCACGGCGCTGGTCGCGTTGGTGGGAGCCCAGCTCGGCCAGACGATAGCCAGCGGTGGGTTCGACCCTTGGGTGCTGGCCGCGGCGGGAGTCTCTGCGACGGTGTTGACCGTGATCGTTCAGACGCCTGGTCTGAGCCAGTTCTTTGGGTGCACGCCGCTTGGGCCGGCGGCTTGGGCGATGGCTGTCGGGTCGGCCACCGTGGCCACTGGCGCGTCGGCGTTGGCCGCGAGATGGATCTACCAGAGTCATTCGGGACCCGAGGGTCTGCCGGCGCTGACGGAGCCCGCTGAATCAACGGTGCTATAGCCAGCTGTCGCGGGCCATCGCGAGGTCCTCGCCCGGAGCCGCGGCCAGCTCGCCTGAGTGCACCCGGTCGAGCAGCCGGTGAAGCGCGTCGAGGATCTCGGGGACGGCAGCGCGCAGCTCGGCCGCGTCTCGGGGGTCCAACTCGCGAGGGTCGATGTCGGCCCCCGCGGCGAGGGAATCGAGGTCGCAGAGCTGGCGGCCGACCCACCCCACCGGGTCGGCGGATAGTTCCGCGTCCCACGACCGGCGTCCGGGCTCCCAGCCCCGGAAGGCCGGATGGTGGTGTGTGCGGTTGAAGC
>JBPCRR010000328.1:0-3124 GCA_050996645.1 Acidimicrobiales bacterium
GCCTGACGGCGCGGTCGAGGCGGTGTTCGAAGGCGCCGAGCGGGCCATTGGCGAGCTGGTCGAGTGGTGCCGGCAGGGCCCACCCCGGGCAAGGGTGGCCGGGGTCGAAACGACCCACGAGGAGCCCGCGGGTCTCACACGATTCGAGATAGCCCGATAGGCCGCCGAGCGCAGCGCAACGTCGTGCTGCGACCTGGAAGTCAGCCGACCGCTACTAATCGGTAGGACCATCGGTAGGGGCCGGCGTGGACGCGATGGCGCTCGGGGAGTGGGGGCCCGACGGCGCTAGTGCCGACCCCACGGTGACGGGCGTCGATCCACAGGTAGCAGTCGTCGCGCACGACCAGGTCCTCCAGGTGGTCAGCGCCGGCCAGCTCCTCGTCGGTGAAGCGGGCGACGGTCACGTCGAGGTCGTCGAGCTGGTCTATGACGAGCACCTCCTCGCCGGCGTGGTCCAGCAGCCGCAGCCATCGCACGCCGACCCGGTTTCCGCTGGACTGGGGGTGGACGTAGGGCACCGCCCAGTCGTCGACGAGGGTGGTCCAGCGCCCGAAGCGCCCGCTCGCCCTCCGGTCCGAGTAGCACTCGTGAGGGCCGATTCCCAACCACTCGACGGCGTGCACTCCGGCGCCTAGCCGCAGACGCACCCCCACCCGGGCGACGTCGTCGAACGCATCGGGAACGATCACCTCGTGGCGGACCGTCGATCCGCCATCCGGGTCAGGGGCACTCGAGGTGACCAACTCCACACGTGCGGGCGCACGCAGCCCACACTTCTCCCAACGATCCGCCACGCCCGTGCCGAAGGTCTCGTTGTCAATGGGCGCCCTCCAGAGAGCCAAGGTGGGCTCGAATCTGCTGATCGGGGACTGGTCCGCCTCAACCACACGCCGGGAAGACGCCGATGGCGCCACGGAGTGACCGGGCATCCGTGCGACTTCCATCTGCTCCCAGGCCACCACGTGGCCCGCCGGCGCCCATCCGGTGCTCGTGCGAAGCGCCCACCAGACGGTTAGATGAGCCACCTGGCCGGCGGAAAGAGCCGGCAGCGACAGCGGCACCCGCAACGCCCCTGAGGCGCCGGGGCCCAGCTCGAGAGCGGGGAGGGCGCCTTGCGCCGAAGTCGCGCCGTCCACGTCGAGCCGCCACGAGCCGTCGAGATGAGCCAGGTCGACAAAGTCGTGTTCGTTGGTCACCTCCAGCAGACCATGGGCGGCGTCGATCGCCCTCACCTGCACGGGTTGGACCAGCTTCGCAAGCTCGAACAGCGCGGGGTGGGGTGTGCGATCAGCCGCCACCAGGCCGTTGCAGCAGAAGGGCCCGTCATTGGGTTGGTCGCCAAAGTCGCCTCCGCAGCCCAGCGCGCCGGACTCGTCGCGGACCAGAGCCTGGTCGACCCAATCCCAGACGAACCCGCCCTGCAATCCGGGGTAGGTCCGGATGACGTCCCAGTAGTCGCAGAGGCCGCCGCCGGAGTTGCCCATTGCGTGGGCGTACTCGCACATGACCAGCGGGCGGTCCACCTCCTGGCGGCGAGACCACTCGACCAAGGCCTCCACGGGAGGGTACATCGGAGCGATCACGTCGGTCTCCGGCCGGGGGCGGGCGAGGAGCGCAGCAAGGTCGGGGGTCTCTCCCGCCACCTGTGCGACGATGGAGTCCTCGCTGATGCCACTCTCGTAGTGGACCGGGCGGCCGGGGTCCCAGCAACGGAGCCATTCCGCCGCGGCCCGGTGGACCGGCCCGACTCCGCTCTCGTTGCCGAGAGACCACATGATCACGCTCGGATGGTTCTTGTCGCGAACGGCCATCCGGATGACCCTCTCGAGGATCGCGCCACTCCATCGCGGGTCCTTGCTCAGACTGCGAAGATAGGCGTGAGTCTCCACGTTGGCTTCGTCGACCACGTAGAGGCCCAGGCGATCGCACATGTCGTACAGGGCCACGTCAGCCGGGTAGTGCGAGAGCCGTACGGCGTTGATGCCATGCTGCTTCATCAGGATCAGGTCCGCTTCGGTCGTCTCCGAGGTGACCGCTTTGCCGCGACGCATATCATGGTCGTGGCGGTTGACCCCCTTGATCAGAACCGGCCGGCCGTTGATCTGCAGTTCCTTGCCGACAACCGCAACCCGGCGGAAGCCGACCTGGAGGGTGGTGCGGTCGACGACCTCACTGCGACCGTCGACAAGCTCGAGGTCGAGGTCGTAGAGCCGCGGCACCTCCCCCGACCACGGCTCCACGATCCCGGCGTCGATCTCGAAGGCAGCGCCGCGCCCTTCGAAGAGGGCGAGGTTGACTATCGCGTCGTCGGGGTGCTCGAAGTACACCGGGCAGTCGGCCTGTTTGCCGTTGACCGACCCGCGCAAGCTCCAACCCTTGACACCGAAGCCGGGCGCACCCACCACCACGCGGGCGCGCAGCCGTCCGCTTCCTGCGACAGGGTCGTAGTCGGCCGTCGCGTGGACGTCATCCAGGTGGACCTGTGGGGTGCAATACAAAAACACCGAGCGGTGAAGCCCCGCGTGGTACCAGTGGTCCTGATCCTCGAGGTAAGTGGCGTCCGACCAGCGGACCACGGTCAGAGCCAACTCGGCCGGCTGTCCCGGCGTGAGCAGCGCCGACAGGTCCCACTCGTGGGGGAGCCGGGAGTCCTTGCCCATGCCAACCGGGTGGCCGTCGAGATGGACGTAGACCACCGACTCGGCTCCGCCCACGTGCAACACGATCCGCCGGCCTTGCCAGTCTCCCGGGACGTTGAGAGTCCGGCGGTAGACACCCGTGGGATTTGCGTCCGGAACGCGAGGCGGCGGCCCCGGGTACGGCATGGCGGTGTTGGTGTAGATGGGCGTATCGAAGCCCTGCATGGTCCAACATCCCGGCACCTCGGCCACCGCCCATCGGGCGGTCGGCCCAGTCAGGTCTTCGATGGCCACCTCCTCGGGCGCCCCCCGTAGACGGAAACTCCAAGCCCCGTCGAGTGACTCCACGCACGGACGACGAGTAAGGCTGGTCATCGGCAATCGTCCGAAGGACGTGCACTCGGGACTAGCCCACGACCGTGGCCCGAACGCGCCTAGATGGGTCATGGCGAGGTCGGCCCGACGCAGCGCACAACGGGCACCGT
>JBPCRR010000360.1:0-5453 GCA_050996645.1 Acidimicrobiales bacterium
ACTCGGGCGGCTACGTGATCCACCTCGCCGCCGGCACCACGGGTTTCGTGGCGGCTTGGATCATCGGGCCGCGCCTGGCACGGGACCGCCAGCGCGCGGTGCCCCACAGCCTGCCTCTAGTGGCGATCGGCGCCGGGATCATCTGGTTGGGCTGGAACGGCTTCAACGGCGGCGACCCCTACTTCGCCAGCGCCGACGCTGCCACCGCGATCGTCAACACCAACCTGGCTACTGCTGCTGCGCTGCTCACTTGGGTGCTGTGGGACATGTTCGTCGGCGCCGAGAAGAAGCCGACCTTCCTCGGCGCGGTCAACGGGATGATCGTAGGGCTGGTCTCGATCACGCCAGCGGCCGGCTACGTCAACGGCGCTGGGGCGCTGGCCATCGGAGCCATCGCCTCATCCGTTGTCTGGCTCGCCTGGACCTACCTGAGCCGGACCCGCATGATGCGACATGTGGACGATGCCATGGGTGTCGTCTACACCCATGGCATCGCCGGGCTCTCGGGCGGCCTTCTCGTCGGGGTCCTGGCCGACCCGAGCGTGGTGGTGTACCCGAAGACCACCAGCGGCTCACCGTTTTCTGTCACGGGATGGCTCTACGGCAACCGCCACCTGTTCTTCCTCCAACTCCTCGCCGCCCTGACGATCATCGTCTGGGACGCGCTGGTGACCTTCATCATCCTCAAGGTCATCGGCCTGTTCACACCGCTTCGGATGCCCGACGAGGACCTGGAGGTGGGCGACCTGGCGGTCCACGGCGAGGAGGCCTACCCCGCCGACGAAGGCTTCGAACGGATAGGCTTGGGGGAGCGCCGGGAGGCATTCGCCGGCGTCTCCCCAGCGTCCAGCGCCCCCACCACGACGGCACCTGGGAGTGATGTCTGATGATCCTCGTAACCGCTGTCATAAAGCCGTTCAAGCTCGACGACGTCAAAGAGGCGCTCCGGGTGGCCGGCGTCGCTGGGATGACCGTATCGGAGGTCCGGGGCTTCGGCCGCCAGCGCGGCCACACCGAGGTCTACCGGGGAGCCGAGTACAAGGTCGACTTCGTGCCGAAGCTGAAGATCGAGGTGCTCGTCACCGACGAGATGGCCTCTGAAGTCGTGCAAGCCATCGCCAACACAGCCAAGACCGACAAGATCGGTGACGGCAAGATCTGGACCACGCGGGTCGACGACGCGGTCCGGATCCGTACCGGCCAAGCCGGCAACGAGGCGCTTTGAGCACGAAACCCACCCGTTTGCCGGAGCGTTCCCGTCCGGCGAGCAAACGGCGTTCCCCCACCGGCCGCTCGCCGCCCGGTGGGGCCTCGTCGGGCCGCGACACTTCGGACTCGTCGGGCCGCCGCTTTCGGCTGCCCGACGGAACACGCTCGGATCAATCCCCCTGGGTGTGGCGGGGGATGTTCTTCATGTCCCTGGTCGCCTTGGGCCTCAGCCTCAGCTTCTTCGCTGGGGGAAAGACCGCCTACGGAGCAGCGTGGGCGGCGATCACCGCCGGCTGGCTGGCCATATCCATGTGGCTGTGGCGCCGCCACCACGTGGCGTCGGCCTGACTCCGTGGCGACGTCCCCGCAGGCGCCCGCGGCGGATCACTAGAGTGTGAGCATGGTCCGAGACAGCAAGCTTGATTTCTTGAGCAACGTCCGCCTGTTCGCTTCTCTCAACAAAAAGGAGCTCGCGCTGGTCAGCCGGGTATCGTACGTCGTCTCCGTGCCGGCGGGTACTGACGTCGTCAAGGAGAACACCCCCGGCCACGAGTTCTACCTGCTGCTCAAGGGCAGGGCCGTGGTCCGTCGCAACGGTCGCAAGATCGCTGACCTCGGCCCCGGGGACTACTTCGGCGAAATGGCGCTGCTCGACCACGGCCCCCGCTCCGCGACAGTTGTGGCGGAGACCGACCTCGAGGCGCTGGTGATCGGCCAGCGTGAGTTCCTCGGGATAACCGACGAGGTGCCGGCTCTCGCCCACAAGCTGCTGGTGCTCATGGCCTCCCGGCTCCGCGAGGCCGACTCCAAGGCCTACTCCCACTAGCGACCGGGATCACTTGGTCATTTCGGTCGGCCACAATGGCCACATGCGACTGACAAGCAAGGCGTCACAGCGCCGGCGGGCGCGGGTGCTGGCCCTGGCCGCGACGGTGGCGCTCGGCACCGCCTCCGCCGTCGCTGGGATGCCCGCAGGTGCCGCCCCGGCTGCGCCCAACGACAGTCTCTACCCACAGCAGTGGGGCTTGCCCATGTCTGGCGCTGCGCAGGCCTGGACCACCAGCACCGGCGCCGGGGTGACCATCGGCGTGGTGGACACCGGCGCCGACCTGACCCACGAGGACCTCGCCGCCCACGTAAGCGCATCCACGAACTGCATCGGAGCGGCGGGTGACCCCTCGAAGTGCAAGGGGTCGGGCCAGGACGACCACGGGCACGGCACCCACGTATCGGGGATCGCAGCTGCTGTCACCGGCAACGGAGTCGGCGTCGCCGGCATGGCGCCAGACGCCCGCCTCGTGGTCGCAAAGGCTCTCGACAGCAACGGCGCCGGCAGCGTTGACGACATCAACGCCGGGATCATGTGGGTGGTGGGCCACGGCGCCCGGGTTGTCAACCTCAGCCTCGGCGACCCGAACTTCTTCCTGACCGCCCTGCTCGGCACCAGCCTGCAGACCGGCATCGAGTACGCGTGGTCCCACGGGGCAATCCCCGTGCTCGCCGCCGGCAACACCAACTTCCTAGGCCTCGGTTCCAGCAACTACGGCAGCCTCGACGCGGTGGTCGTCGCCGCCGCCGGCCGCGACGGCAAGGCCGCCGGCTACTCGAGCCCCACCGGCAACGCCAAGTGGGCGATCATGGCCCCGGGTGGCTCCGCCGACAAGACGGCGGGCGACGACATCCTCTCCACCATCTGGTACGCCGGCAAGCACAACCAGTACGGCACCCTGGCCGGGACGTCGATGGCGACCCCGTTCGTGGCCGGAGCCCTGGCGCTCCTGCTCGCCGCGCACCTGAGCCCCGCCGACGCGGTCAACCGGCTCCTCTCCAACGCCAACCACTCGGTTGCCTGCCCGTCGGGAAGCCAAGCCTGCACCGGGCGCCTCGACGCGGCGGCCGCCGTGGCCGGCCTGCCGTCGGTGACCCCCCCGACCACCACGACCACGACCACCCCGGCGGGCGGCGGGGGAGGCGGCTCCTCCGGCGGCTCCTCGGGCGGGGGTCGCAGTGGCGGCTCCTCGGGCGGGGGGCACAGCAGTGGCTCGTCCACCGCCACTACGACCGCGACCACGACGACGACGACCACGACCACCCCTGGGACCACCAACCCCGGCGGCGGCCCGGGATCTGGGGAAACCACGCCGCAGACTGGCGCCGGCGGGGTCCGGCCACCCAGCGCGCACGCGAGCTCGGCGTCGGGATCGGGCTCGGGCGGAGGCCAGTCCGGGGGGTTCGACGTCCTCGGAGCCCTCGCGGCGGCGCTGATACTGGCGGAGGCCGTGTGGTTGGGCCGCTCATGGCGCCGGCGCAGGGTGGCCCAGCCGAACTGAGCCCCGAGGATGGGCAGGCGGTTGTGTAGCTGATCCCGGCGCCCCTAGGCTCCGCCGTCACTCGTTTCCCCCACGTCCACCACGGCGTGGCGGCCACCAGGAGGACGCCTTGGCCCTGAGACTCGCGTTAGGTTTCGGCTTTACAGCGGCCGGTCTGGCGCTCGTCGGGCGCCGGGTGTGGTTCCTCTACAAGCTGGTGACGACGGGCACGCCGTCGCCGGGGCGGTTCCGCAACGTGCCCGCCCAGTTGAAGGCCGAGCTGGCAGACGTGTTCGGACAGCACAAGCTCCTGCGCTGGACCGTGCCAGGTGTAGCTCATTTCTTCACCTTCTGGGCCTTCATCGTGTTGATGCTGACCTTCCTGGAGGCCTACGGCGCGCTGTTCTCCAAGACCTTCTCCATCCCGCTGATCGGGCACTGGCGCGCCATCGGCTTCATCGAGGACTTCCTTGCCGCCGCGGTGCTGCTGGCGCTGATCACCTTCAGCGCCATCCGGATCCGCCAGAACCCCAAGCGACTGGGCCGCAGGAGCCGGTTCTACGGGTCACACACCGGCGCGGCTTGGCTGGTGCTGCTGTTCATCTTCGGGATCATCTCCACGTTGTTCCTCTACCGCGGCGCGCAGGTCGACACTGGCGACTTCCCCTACGGCACCTCGTGGTGGGCGTTCGGTTCCCACCTGGTGGGCAATGCGCTCTCAGGGTTCAGCCATGGAACCAACATGGCGATCGAGACCGCGTTCATCATCGCCCAGCTCGCCATCGCCTGGGCCTTTTTCGTCCTGGTGGTCAACTCCAAGCACCTTCACATCTTCGTCTCCGAGCCGAACGTGCTGTTCTCCCGCCGGCCCAAGGCCCTCGGCCCGATGCACAACACCCTCGACCTCGACCCCGAGAACATGACGGAGGACACCGTGTTCGGGATGGGGACCATCGAGCACTCGACATGGAAGCAGCGCCTGGACATGCTCAGCTGCACAGAGTGCGGGCGCTGCCAGGACCAGTGCCCGGCCTGGGCGACGGACAAGCCGCTGTCGCCCAAGAAGATCATCATGGACCTGCGGGACCATCTCTTCGCCTCCGCCGGCGAGATCCTGACGACCCCTCGGACCGCCAATGGCTCCGGCGCCAGCGAGGCCGCCGTCGCCGCTACCACCGCGGGTGGAGCTGGCGACGAGGGCGCCCACGCATCCACGACGCTCGTCGGCAACGTGATAGATCCAGACGAGCTTTGGTCCTGCACGTCCTGTGGAGCCTGCGTGGAGCAGTGTCCCGTGGACATCGAGCACCTCGACCACATCATGGACATGCGCCGCTACCAGGTGCTCATGGAGGCCGACTTCCCGAACGAGGGCGGCTTGATGCTGCGCAACGTCGAAAACCGCGGGGACCCGTGGGGACTCGGTCAGGGCGCCCGCCTCGAGTGGACCGAGGGCCTCGACATCGAGATCCCGGTCGTGGGCGACACGATCCCCGACGACATCGAGTACCTGTTCTGGGTGGGCTGCGCCGGCGCTCTCGACGAGCGGGCCCGCAAGACCACCCAGGCCATCGCCCGGGTTCTCACCCGCGCCGGGGTCAAGTTCGCGATCCTCGGGCCGAAGGAGACCTGCACCGGGGACCCCGCGCGGCGCATGGGCAACGAGTACCTCTACCAAACCCAGGCGCAGGCCAACATCGAGACCTTCAAGGCGGTGGGGGCCAAGAAGGTCATTGCGTCCTGCCCCCATTGCTTCAACACCATCTCGCGGGAGTACCCAGCGCTCGGCTGTGACGTCGAGGTGATCCACCACTCGGTCCTCCTCGAGCACCTGATCTCCGAAGGTCGCCTCCGGCCGGACCGGCCGGTTGCCGCCAAGGTGACCTACCACGACCCGTGCTTCCTGGGCCGCCACAACGAGGTCTACGACGAGCC
>JBPCRR010000058.1:0-5594 GCA_050996645.1 Acidimicrobiales bacterium
TCTAAGCGGGGGGGACCGCCACGACCCACCGGGTTCAGCCCAGGCCGTAGCATCTCTGGCATGTTCAAGTACCTCCGCCGCAGGTGGTCATACCTGGCCGCCAAACTCTCCGGCCGCTTTGAAGAGACGGCCGATCCAAAGGTTCAGCTGGAACAGGCGATCAACGACGCCCAGGACCAGCACCGCCGTCTGGTCGAGCAGGCCGCCAACGTCGTGGCAAACCAGAAGCAGACTGAGCTCCAGCTCAACCGCGCGATGGAAGAGCTCGAAAAGGTCAGCACCGCGACCAAGCAGGCCCTGCTCATGGCAGAGGAAGCGACGAAGCAGGGCGACACCCAGAAGGCGGCCGAGTACAACCAGACCGCGGAGGCCTTCGCCAACCGCTTGATCGCCACCGAGAACCAGATGGGCGACCTGAAGACCATGAGCCTCCAGACCGCCCAGGCGGCACAACAGGCCAAGGCTGCCGTGCAGCAGAACTCGACCGCCCTGCAACAAAAGCTGGCCGAACGCCAGAAGCTGCTGTCACAACTGGATCAGGCCAAGATGCAAGAGCAGCTCAACCGTGCGATGACCTCCCTGTCACAGACGGTCGACCAGGACGTTCCGACCTTCGAGCAGGTGAGGTCCAAGATCGAGGCCCGCTACGCCAAGGCCCTTGGCACCTCTGAGCTGAGCGGCCAGACCGTCGAGGCACGCATGCTCGAGGTGCAGCAGGCAGCCCTCGGCTCGCAGGCCAAGTCCCGACTCGACCAGATGCGCGCGGACATGGGCCTGCCGAGCGCCTCCGGCCAGGCGGCGTTGGGTGAGGGTAGCGGCGTCGGCGCAGCGGGCAGCGAGCTCGTCGCTGGCGCCGCCAGTGCGCCCGACGGGCCCACCGAAAGCCCTGCTGTCGAGTCCTAGGCCTAGGAAGCCCGCTCGTCGTGGCCGCCGAACTCATTGCGCATCGCGGAAAGGATGCGGTCCGCGAAGTCGGCTTCACCCCGGGAGCTGAACCTCTCGAACAGCGCCGCGGTGAGCACGTGCGCCGGCACGCCCTCGTCGATTGCGGCCTGCGCGGTCCATCGGCCCTCGCCTGAGTCCGACACGCGGCCCTTGAAGCCCGAAAGCTCCGGATCCGCGTGGAAGGCGTGGGCGGTCAAGTCGAGCAGCCAGGACGAAATGACGCTGCCCCGTCGCCACAGCTCGGCGACCTCGGCGGTGTCGATGTCGTATTGGTAGTACTCGGGGTGCTCCAAGGGCGCGGTCTCGGCGTCGCCTTGGCCCTGCTCGGTCCGGCCGATGCCGGCGTGGTGCAAGATGTTGAGCCCCTCGGCGTAGGCGGCCATGACGCCGTACTCGATGCCGTTGTGGACCATCTTCACGAAGTGGCCTGCCCCGTTCGGCCCGCAGTGCAGGAACCCTCGCTCGGCCTGGGCGGGCTCGCCCTTTCGACCCTCGGTCCGGGCAGCGGCCTCGACGCCAGGGGCCACGGTGGCGAAGATGGGATCGAGACGGGACAAGATCTCATCCTCGCCACCGATCATCAGGCAATACCCCCGTTCCAGCCCGAACACCCCGCCGCTGGTCCCGACGTCGACGTAGTGGATCCCCTGCTCCTTCAGCTGGGCGGCGCGCCGGATGTCGTCGCGGTAGTAGGAGTTGCCACCGTCGAGGATGACGTCCCCGGTGGCCATGGCGGCCGCCAGGGCCTTCACGGTGTCTCCCGTATGGGCCGCCGGGACCATCAGCCAGGCGGCACGGGGCGGGTCCAGCTTCGCCGCGAGGTCCTCGAGACTGCTGGCGGCGGTCGCGCCCTCGGACTCGAGGGTCTTCACGGCTTCGGTGTTCAGGTCGTACACCACGCAGGTGTGGCCGTCGCCCATGAGCCGGCGCACCAGGTTGGCGCCCATGCGACCTAGCCCTACCATGCCTAACTGCATCGGTTGCCTCCTTGGGAGCCGATCGGCTTCTGCCGAATGCGAGGGTGCCATCCTGTCACGGCCGGCATGGAGGCCGTCGCCTACGACGGGTGCGTCTCGGCCTCGCCGACCTCAGGCGGCGGCGCTTGGCCAACTCGAGGCGGCGGCGCCTCGCCCGCCGGCGGTGGCCCATAGCCAGGTGGCGTTCCGTAGCCTGGTGGCGTTCCGTAGCCTGGCGGTGGGCCGTAGCCTGGCGGTGGGCCATAGCCAGGGGCTGGGCCGTAGCCAGGGGGTGGGCCGTAGCCATAACCGGGCGGCGGCCCTCCGGGGTAGCCAGGCGCATCCCCCGGCCAGCGAGCAGCTGGCGGGCCGCGGCGACGGCTACGGCGGACGAGCAGGACAACCAACAACACGACGCCCGCCGCCATCAGCAGGAGCAGCAGCAAGCCGATGACTACCGCCAAGCCTACGTTCCTCGCGGAGCGCGACAACGAGGTCCTGTCCCAGGCCGGGTTTCGCGGGCCGAACATGGCGACCAGGTCCGACCGACCGTAGCTCCTCGTGAAGACCTCGCCCTGGCCGTGCACCGCTACGTCGAGCACGTCGAAGCGCTGGTGCAGCTTCTGCCAGACCACCATCGCCGCCTGGTCCGAAGCGCCGGCGGTCGGTGGTGCTACCACCTTGACGTCCACCGATACCTCGTTGCTGCCGCCGGCGAACGACACGTTGACGTGCACGTTGTGGAACCCTGCGTCGCGCAGCCCCTGTTCAGTGTTGATCAGCGAGCTGACCACCCCGCAAGAGGCAAGCCCGACAACGGCAACGATGCCGGCCAAGGCGATCCACAACCCGCGTCGTGCTGCGGGACGTGGATTCCCCGCCGCGACGGCGACTGCCATCGCACTGTTGTAGCACCTCGTCATGGCACCAGCACCAGGTCGTCGCGGTGCACGACCTCGCGTGGCACATCGGACGGCAGCTCGGCGCTGCGGCGCCCCGCCAGCTCCGCGAGGACCGCAGATGAGTACCGGACGAGTCCCTTGGCGAACACCCTGCCGTCGGCAGCAGCGATCTCAACAGCGTCGTCGGCGCTCCAGCTGCCCCGAACCCCTATCACCCCCGCCGGCAGGAGCGACACACCCCGCTCGAGGAGTGCGGACCGGGCACCGGCGTCCACGACCACCGTGCCCGAGGCCCCGACCACGAAGGCGATCCACAGCCTGCGGGCAGAGAGGCACCGCTCGCGGGGCACGAACACCGTGCCCACCCTCGCCTCGCCCGCGAGCGCTGCGGCCAGGACGCCGGGACGGTCGGCGGCGGCGATGACGGCGCGGACACCGGACCACGCCGCGATCTTGCCGGCCGCCAGCTTGGACGCCATCCCTCCGCTGCCCCTTGGGCTGCCGGGCCCGCCGGCCAGCTGCTCCAGGTCGTGGTCGACGGCCACTATCTCCTCTATCAGCGATCCGCCGCCTTGCACCCGCGGGTCGGCGGTGAGCAGGCCCGGGGTGTCTGTCAGCAGAACCAGCACCTCGGCCCGGCAAAGGTGCGCCACCAACGCCGCCAGGCGGTCGTTGTCACCGAAGCGGATCTCGTCGTCAGCCACGGCGTCGTTCTCGTTGACGATCGGGACCACCCCCAGGTCGAGGAGCACTCGGAGGGTCTGGCGGGCGTGGAGATACTGCTGGCGGTGGATGAAGTCGAGCGGAGCCAAGAGAACCTGGCCACCAAGCAGGCCGTGAGCCCCGAGGGCTCGGTTGTAGAAACCCACAAGGTGGCTCTGGCCGACCGCCGAGGCAGCCTGCAGGACCGCCGGGTCGGCGCTGCGGCCAGCCGACAATCCCTGCAGTGGGAGCCCTAGCAACGGCAACCCGGCCGCGATGGCGCCGCTGGTCACCACCACCACGTCGAAGCCGGCCTTCCTCGCCTCGGCGACCTCGGCGCAGAGCTTCTCGATCGCCGCCGGCGTGATCCGGCCGTCCCGGTCGGTTATCGAGGACGTACCGATCTTGACGACAGCCGTGCGCTTGCTCACGACGTCCTATCTGCCATGGGGCGCGCCGCGCTCAGTCGGGCTCGTAGTCGAACTGGAACGTCCCTATCCTGACCAGGTCACCAGCCCGGGCGCCGGCGCGCGCGAGGCTGCGGTTGACGCCGAGGCTCTTCAACCGACCTTGGGCGTAGGCCAGAGCGTCGACGTTGTTGAGGTCCGACAGGGCCACCGCCCGCTCGGCGGGTCGACCCCTGACCACCCATCCCCCGCCGTCGCTGCGCTCGACGACGATGCCCGACGGTTGGGGACGGTGCAGGGCGAAGCGGCTCGGGCGGGGCTGCTCTGCCCGAGCCCTGGACACCAGCGTGGCCAGGCGCGCCACCAGTGGACGGATCCCGTCGCCGGTCACCGCGGAGATCGTCATTTCCAACTCGCCAGCCACGGGTCCGTCCCCCGCCGCATCGGCCTTGGATCCGACGATCACCCTCGGACGGCTGGCCAGGTCCGGCTCGTAGCGCCGAAGCTCCTCGATGAGCACCCGGTACTGCTCGCCTGGCGGCCGGCTCTCCGCTGACGCGAGGTCCAACAGCACCACCAGCACCCGGGCGCGCTCGATGTGGCGAAGGAAGCGGTGGCCGAGGCCCTTGCCCTCACTGGCACCCGCTATCAGCCCGGGGATGTCTGCCACAACGAACTCCTCGTCGTCGAAGCGAACAACCCCGAGATTCGGCTCGAGGGTCGTAAAGGGGTAGTCGGCGATCTTCGGCTTCGCCGCCGAGATCCGCGAGATCAAGGTGCTCTTGCCGGCGTTGGGAAACCCGACCAGCGCCACGTCGGCCATGAGCTTGAGCTCGAGGTTGAGCCACTTCTCCTCGCCCATCTCGGCCTGCTCGGCAAACGCCGGCGCCCGGCGCCGATTCGACAGGAAGCGTGCGTTGCCTCGCCCGCCCCTGCCGCCCGCCGCGGCAAGCCAGCGATCCCCTTCATGGTTCAAGTCGACCAGGACCTCCCCGTCGAGCCCACGCACCATGGTCCCCTCGGGCACGGGGACCTCGATGTCATGGCCGCTCTTGCCGTGGCGTCCCTTGCCCATGCCGTGGACGCCATCGCCGCCGCGCCGGTGCGGATGGTCACGAAAGCCGTACAGCGACGCCACGTTGCGGTCGGCAACCAGCCAGACATCCCCGCCCGAACCGCCGTCACCACCGTCGGGACCACCCTTGGCCACGTGCGCCTCTCTGCGAAACGAAACGGAGCCGGCGCCCCCGTTGCCAGCCTTGACGTGAAGCTGTGCTTCGTCTACGAACCCGGCCACTGACCGGCGGCTCCTGTGACCGTCAGCCGTCGAGGAGGATGTCGACCAACTTGCGCCCGTTGCGGGCGCCGAACTTCACCTTGCCGTCCTTCAAGGCGAAAAGCGTGTCGTCGCCGCCGCGGCCGACGTTCTCGCCTGGGTGGAAGTGGGTGCCCCTCTGGCGCAGGATGATCGAACCGGCGGTCACCGAGGTCCCATCGAAGACCTTGACCCCCAGACGCTGGGCGTTAGAGTCCCGGCCGTTGCGGGTGGAGCCGCCACCTTTGGTCTTGGACATGCCTACCCCTTCCGGCGGATGCCGGTGATCTCGATCGTGGTGTACTTCTGGCGGTGGCCCCAGGAGTGACCGCTGCGGGTCTTGTTTTTGTAGGTGAAGCCCCTGATC
>JBPCRR010000072.1:0-5355 GCA_050996645.1 Acidimicrobiales bacterium
GGCGGTGGGCCGGTGCGGGGGCGACGGGTGCCACGTCCCGTCGCTCACCAGATCGAGACCAGCCGGGCGGAGGGACTGGTGACCGCTGCTCAGATAGAGGCCGCGGCCTACGCCACCCAAACGGCCTTGCGCCTCAGCTCCCAGCTGACGACCGAGGAGATGCTGGTGGGCGCCCTGGCCCCCCGGGGCGAAGCGCGCTACCGGTTGCTGGTGGACCAGTTCACGGCCGTGGCCGCCGGCAAGATTTCCGGGATGGGGTGGGATCGGTGACGGTCCTCCTGGCGGTCCTGACCGCCCTGCTCGCCGGAGTCGTGCTCGGGGCCTGGGTGGCCCTGGAGTGGATGCGCCGCCTGCGGCCTGGACGCGAGACCGACCTGCTGGCCGAGTTGGCAGCCGTCCGGGCCAGTGCCGGCCTGCACGAAGCAGCGCTACGGGTGCGGGAGGAACTCTGGGGAGCGCCGGCGAACGAGGCTCGGCGATGACATCACGGCCGCGATCGGCCACCCGCGGCGAGCTTCACTATAACCTCGAGCGACTCACCAGGTCCGCCGTGGTGGCTCGGTGAGGCAGGTCACGGCCGCCCTCAGCGGACTGCTGGGCATCTGCGTTGCAGTTCGGATCGCCGCCTGGCTGATCGCCCCAGCCTGGCCCATCATCATCGTTCTCTTGGCGCTCCTCGGCCTCTTCCGCCTGATTCTCGGGCGGCCCTTCCGGGGGCTGTAGCAATCGGTCGAAAAAGCGCAACCCGAAGGTCGGGGAAATCGGGAGAACGACCAATGCTTGTAGACGTCCGTCGACATATAACGACTATAGGGACACGTGCATGGCGGTCTGTACCGACTGTATTCGTCACGGCCGTGTCGATGAGCATCAACGAGAACGAAAGGAGGGTGAGCCCGTGAACGAACAACTCGTCGTAATCGGCAGTCGCGCAAGCGGTGGCCCCGCTGCCCCGTGGTACGGGCTCACCCTCATGCGGTTCTCGCACCACGGGGAGGTCGGCCATGGTTGAGCTGCTCGTCCTCATCGCTGTGGCCGGCTTGTCAGTGATCGGCGCCATCATGGCGGCCCGCTGGTTCAGCTTCCGGCGTTGGCAGGCCGAGCTTGTCACCTTCGAGCTGCGCTTTCCCTACGCGCTGGAACCGGGGGCCGTGACCGCCTTCCTGGGCGGCCTGGCTGGCTTGGTGGCACCCCGGCCGTGGCACCAGCTGAGCGTTCGGGCCGTCGTCATCGAGGTGTCGGCCGCCGGTGGTCAGATCCGCCATCACTTGCTCGTATCCCAGCCCCAAGCAGGCATCGTGCTGGCCCAACTGCGGGCCGCCCTCCCCAACGTCACGGTTCATGCGGACCCCGCCTACCGATCTGCCAGCTCGACGCTGGCCGGCGAGCTGGGGCTGGCCGACGGCTCGCGGCCCCTGCGCACCGACCAGCCGATAGTCGTCGCTCACAGCCTGCTGGCCAGTCTGCAGCCGCTGGACACCGGTGAGCGGCTGGTCGTGCAGTACACGCTCAGCCCCGTCGGGCCAGTCGCCCCGGTCCGGCGCGAGCCGCGTCGAACGACTGATCTGTCGCACCTGTTGACCGAGGGCCACACCCGTAGCCTCCGCGATCCTGATGCCTTGCGGGCGGCCCGGACCAAGCAGGCCACGCCACTGTTTCGAACCGCCGTTCGCATCGGCGTGGTAGCCGAGCCGAGCCGGGCGCGGGCGCTCCTCGGTCGCCTGACGGCCGCCTTCCATGCCGCCAACGCGCCGGGCGCCCATCTCCACCGTCGCCCGGTGCCCAGCCGCTGGACCGTCTGGACGCTGTCCCAGCGGGCCGTGCCGCTGGTGGCTCAACCCTGCCTGTTGAACGCCGGCGAGCTGACGGGACTGACGGCCCTGCCGCTGGCCTCGCCGGCGCTGCCTGGCCTGGTCCTCGGTGGCTGTCGCCAGCTGGCCCCCGCCGCCACCATCCCGACCCAGGGGCGCGTCGTAGCCCGCTCGACCTTCCCGGGCGGGGAGCGTCCGCTGGCCCTGTCCGTCACCGACAGCTTGCAGCACCTCCACGTCATCGGCCCGACCGGGGTGGGCAAATCGACACTGCTGCTCAACCTGATCACTGCCGACATGGCCGCCGGCCGGGGCGTGGTCGTGCTCGATCCCAAGGGCGACCTCGTCACTGATGTGCTGGACCGCGTCCCAGCCCAGCGGACTGGTGACGTTGTCCTCCTCGACCCGAGCGATGAAACTCGTCCAGTCGGCCTCAACCTGCTGGCTGGCGCCGACCACGCTCCCGAGCTGACCGTCGACCAGGTGGTCGGGCTGTTCCATCAGCTCTACCGCGCCTTTTGGGGACCCCGTACCGACGACATCCTGCGCTCGGCCCTCCTGACGCTGGTGGCAGAGCCGGGGATGACGCTCTGTGAGGTACCACTTCTATTGACCGATCCCGGCGTGCGGCGACGGCTGATCGGTCGTCTGGACGACCCCGTGGCGCTGGGCCCGTTCTGGGCTTGGTACGAGGCCATGAGTGACGCCGAACGAGCCGCGGCGGTCGGTCCGGTCCTGAACAAGCTGCGGGCCTTCCTGTTGCGCCGTCGCATCCGCAACGTCATCGGTCAGCCCGATTCCGCCTTCGATCTCGACCGCGCCCTGGCCGACGGCGCCATCGTCCTGGTGGCCCTGGCCAAGGGACTGCTGGGTGACGAAGCGGCAGCGCTGATTGGCTCCCTGTTTGTCGCCCGGCTGTGGCAAGCCGTCCAGCACCGGGCCAGCCAGCCGGCAGCCGAGCGTCGCCCGGTATTCGCCTACATCGACGAGGTCCAGGACTATCTCCACCTGCCGACCTCGATCGGGGACGTGCTGGCCCAAGCCCGGGGCCTTGGTCTCGGTCTGACCCTGGCCCACCAGCACCTGGGCCAGCTGCCGCCCGACCTGCGCCAAGGCATCCTGGCCAACGCCCGCTCACGTGTCATCTTCCAAACGGCGGCTGACGACGCCCGGGTGCTGGCGAAGGAACTGGCACCCCATCTGACCGCGGCCGATCTGCACGGCCTGGGAGCGCGCGAAGTAGTGGTGAGTCTGGCCACGGGTGCGCAGGTGGCACCACCGGCCACGGGCGTGACCCTGCCACCACCGCCGCTGACCGGTCAGGCTGCCGCGGTCCGGGCCGCCTCCCGGCTGCGTTATGGCCAGGATCGGGCCGCGGTCGAGGCCGCCATCCGGGGCCGCCACACTCCCCAACGTGGTCCCGGTGGCGTTGGCCGCACCAGCCGGAGGGCGTCATGACCGGACGTCCGATCGCACGTCCGATCGCGTCGAGTGGGGCGCCGTGTTCGCCCAGCTCAGGGGCTACGCATGAGGCCAAACGACGAACGACTCTCTCCACTGACCCGAACTCCAACTCACCCCGGAGCCGCTACGTCACGGCCTCGATGCTGCGCCGCCTCGATGCTTCCCTGAGCGAGCGGGACCGGGCCGTCCTGGACACCTTGCGCCAGCTCCGTCTGGCCACCGCCGTGCAGCTGGAGCGGCTCCACTACGCCGACCTAACGGCTCGTCACCGTCGTCGCGCCCTGGCCCAGCTGGAGGCGGATCGCCTCATTACCCGGTTGCCCCGCACTATCGGGGGCGTCCGAGCCGGCTCGGCCGGCTCCGTCTTCGCCCTTGACCTGGCTGGCCAGCGTCTGACCGGCCCCAGCGGCCCCGCTCGGGGCCTCCGCATCGAGCGGCCCTGGACGCCGGGCCTGCCCTTCCTGGGCCACACCCTGGCCATCAGCGAGCTGTACGTCCGCCTGGTCGTGGCCGACCGGGCTGGACGGCTCGAGCTGCTCGGCTTTCAAGCCGAGCCGGCCAGCTGGCGGCGCTTCCAGACCACGGGCGGCTGGGCCACTCTCAAGCCCGACGCCGGTGCGCGCCTCGGGGCCGGCCGCTACGAGGACCACTGGTTCATCGAGGTCGACCGTGGTACCGAGGCTCCCGCCACCATCGAACGCAAGGCCGGGGTCTACCGGGCGTACTGGTCGAGCGGGCGGGAACAGGCCGTCCTGGGCGTCTTCCCCCGCGTGCTCTGGCTCGTGCCCGACGTACCTCGAGCCGAGCTGCTGACCGACGTCCTCGGCCGAGGACCGGCGGACAGCTGGCAGCTGCACACGGTGGCCAGCTTCGCCGACGCCATCCGGCGGTTGATCGCCGGTGCCGGGGAGGAAGCCAGGTGAACGACCTAAAGCGCAACACCATCCTGGTAGGCGACGCCGCTGCCCGCCTGCGCCAGCTGCCGACCGCCTCGATCGACTGCGTCATCACCTCGCCGCCCTACTACCGCCTGCGTGACTACGGCGTCCCGCAGCAGCTCGGACTGGAAGCGACGGTGGAGGCGTGGGTCACCGAGCTGCGCGCCGTGACTTGCCAACTGGCCCGGGTGATCAAGCCCACCGGCAGCCTCTGGCTCAATCTGGGCGACAGCTACTCCCGCCACGTCCGTTACGGCGCTCCGCCCAAGAGCCTCTTCCTGGCCCCCGAGCGCTTGCTCGTGGCCCTGGCCGGTGACGGCTGGATCGTCCGCAACAAGGTGATCTGGGCCAAGCCCAATCCGATGCCGGACTCCGTCGGCGACCGGTTGAGCACCAGCTACGACGTCGTCTACTTCCTGGTTCGTTCCCGCCACTACTTCTTCGATCTCGACCAGATCCGCCAGCCTCACCAGACCTCGCGCACGTCAGCTGAGCGCCGGTCGGCCCCAGCGGCGGCGCCCGCCTGGGCCGGGCCTCACGCCGGCCGCCAGGACGGTCTGGCCCGAACCCGGCCCACCGGCGTCCCCGGGCACTGGCTGGGCAAGAACCCGGGTGACGTCTGGACCGTCGCGGCTGCCTCGTATCGGGGAGCCCACTTCGCCACCTTCCCGGAGAGGCTGATCGAGCGACCGCTCCTGGCCAGCTGTCCGGAGGCGATCTGCACCCGTTGCGCCCTTCCCTGGCGCCGGCCCGTCACGATCCGCCGCCTGGGACTGAAGGCACTCCCGGCCGCCAGAGATCCCCACGTCCGGCGCTACGAGGCCTACTGGCGAACCTTGCGCCAACTTGGCGACCTGGTGCCCTGCGGTTGCGGTGCTCCGACTCGTCCCGGTGTCGTGCTCGACCCCTTCTTCGGCACCGGCACCGTGGGCGTGGTCGCCGAGCGTCTCGGCCGGGATTGGGTCGGCATCGAGCTCAACCCGGCCTACGCCCGCTTGGCCACCGAGCGACTTGAAGCGGCCAGGCGCCAACCAGCGCCTCCCTCCGCCGGGGCGGTGGGGGCCTGGCAGACCGCCCGAGACTCCCCGGTGTTTTTTCAGTGGCTGTTCGGTTCCCCTTCCGGGCTTGCGGGTTTGCCCGGC
>JBPCRR010000078.1:0-8263 GCA_050996645.1 Acidimicrobiales bacterium
TGGCGATCCCGTGCTCGGCCAAGCCCAACAGGTCGTCGAGCTCCCCTCGGCTGAACGCTGCGCCTTCGGCGGTCCCCTGTACCTCCACGAAACGGCATGAGGAGGTCATCACCACGTTCATGTCTACTTCCGCACGACTGTCCTCGCCATAGTCCAGGTCGAGCATCGCCAGCGCATCGACGACGCCCACCGAGACCGCGGCGCACGCCTCGCGAAGAGGGTGGGCCGTCATTCGCTTGGCGGCCACCATCCGGCTGAACGCGTCGTGCAGCGCCACGTACGCGCCACAGATGCTCGCGGTGCGCGTTCCCCCATCAGCCTGCAGCACGTCGCAGTCAACGGTGACCTGGACCTCCCCCATACAGCGCACGTCGGTCACCGCGCGAAGCGATCGCCCGATCAGGCGCTGGATCTCCTGGGTTCGCCCAGACTGCCGTCCACGGGCGGCCTCGCGGTCTATGCGCTCCGGGGAAGCGCCGGGCAGCATCGAGTACTCGGCGGTCACCCAGCCCTTCCCGGTGCCGCGCATCCAGCGCGGGACCTCCTCGGCCACCGATGCCGTGCACAACACGACCGTGCGCCCCATGCGGATGAGCACCGAACCGGCCGCGAACTCCGTGTAGTCCCGCACAAGCTCTACGGGACGAAGGTCGTCGAGCTGACGACCGTCGAGGCGGTTGTTCATGATCTCTCCTCGCTATGTCCGACTTGTGGCGGCGTGGGCTCCCATGGGACGACCACGTCCAGCTCGGGTCCGAGGAGCCGCCGCCCCAGCTCCTGGAACCTGGCGACGTCGCCCGAGGAGATCCACTTGTGGCTCCCGGCGCCCCGTTCCCGCGCCAGGCCCGCGCCGCCAAGCGTGGACGCCACGTCGAATGCCGTCTCGTCGGCGGAGCTCACCAGCACCACCTCCCGAACCACCACGTCGCTTATCGTGCGCGCCAGGTACGGGTAGTGGGTGCAACCCAGGAGCAAGGCGTCCACCTTGGCGGTCCTTATCGGCGCCAGAAGCCGCTCGGCCAGCACGTACACCTGGTCCGACGAGGTCTCCCCTCGCTCCACGAACTCGACAAACCCTGGGCACGCGGCGCACGTGAGGTCCACCCGCGAGCCCGCAGCCTCCTGCAATGCTTGCGCAGCCTGCTGGTACGCCCCCGACGCGATCGTCCCGACCGTCCCGATCACACCGACCCGCCCGGTCCCGGTGGCCGACAGTGCCGCGCGCAGCCCCGGCTCGATCACACCCACGACCGGGACCCCGAACTCGCCGGCCAAGCGATCGAGGGACGCTGCAGCCGCGGCGGTGTTGCAAGCCACCACCACCAGCTTCACCCCGTGTTCTTTCACCAACTTCGCGGTGATCTGCTGCGCGAACTCCGCCACCTCGGACAAGCGGCGAGGCCCATACGGGTACCGGCCCGTGTCGCCGATGTAGACCAGATCCTCCCCCGGCAGCAGGTCGATCAGCGCCCGGGCCACGGTCAGGCCGCCGAACCCGCTGTCGAACATCCCGATCGGCCGGTCATCCATCGGCCGGTCATCCGGCGGCCGGTCATCCATCAGCCCGGCGTCCATTCGCCCGCAGCGTACCGGTTGGCTTGCACACCAGCGCGCACCAGCTCGCCCCACCGCGGCGCCAGGTCGCGAGGTCGTCAGTGTCGCTGCAGGCGCAGTGCCAGCGTCGGGCACGCGCTGACCGCTCGCCGGGCGTGGTCTTCCAGCTCGGGCGGCACAGGTCGCGGGTCGATCATCGGGTAGCCCCAGTCGTCGAGCTGCACCCACTCAGGGAACAGCTCGGCACAAAGCCCGTGGCCCTTGCAGCCGATCGGGTCAACGACGAGCTTCCTCACCGCCAGCCTCCTGGCGGCGGTGTGGCCAGGACCGGCGGCGCCGCTGGGCAGGGCCCCCGCCGGCGGTGCTCGATCACGTGGTCCCCGAAGACGGCCAACGTGCTCCGCACGAAGCGGGCGGTCCCGTCGGGTAGGTGGCACGCACCGCGGCCCTCCACCATCGCCGCCCACCTCATGAGCGCCGCCTCCGCCCGACCTGTGGGCTCGCCGGCGGCCACCGCCTCGAGGGCCGATGCCAACGCCGGCAACCCGTTGACGCACGGCCCGCACTGGCCGGCGCTCTGGTCGGCGAGCCACCGGGTGACCCTCGCCGCCTCGACCAGCGGGCACACGCCAGGAGGCAGCACTGCGACGACACCCGCGCCCGCGGACGCGCCGAGCGCAGCGAGGGGGGCCACCGCCAATCGGGTGTCTGCCGCTGTCACCGGCAACCAGGTCCCGTAGTAGCCCCCGACCAGCAGCCCGCTCGCCTCCGCCAGCACCCCGCCCGCGGCGGCCACCAGCTCCCCCACCGGCTCCCCCCACGGCACCTCGTAGACCCCTGGCCGCTCCACGCCGCCGGTCACGGTCACGAGGAGCGTCCCGGCGTCCTCGGCGGTGCCAACGCCCCGGTACCAGGCGGCGCCGAACCTGGCGATCAGGCCGATGTGGGCAAGGGTCTCCACGTTGTGCACCACCGTCGGACGGCCCCCTACCCCCCTGTCGCTCGGCCGGGGGGGCACCACCGTGGGCTTGGCGTCGCCGCCGTTGAGCCACTGGACCAGCGCCGTCTCCTGTCCCGTCAGGTAGCGGCTCGGGGTCGCGGTGACCCTGACGTGGATCGGCGCGTCCACTCCCGCCGCCTGGCGTTCGGCGATGGCCTGGTCCATGACGCCGAGCGCCCTCCGGCTCTCGAGATCCACCGCGACCACAACCTCGGTGGCGCGGATCGCCCGGGCCGCGGCCACCGCACCGTCGATGACCAGGTGCGGGGCCAGCGCCAGGAGCGTCTTGTCCTTGAAACTGGCCGGCTCACCCTCGGTACCGTTGGCGACCACCACCGCACGACGGCCGAAGCGGCTGCTGGCAGACGCGGCGAGCAGTTTGTCCGCAGCGGGAAAGCCGGCCCCGCCCCGCCCGCGCAGGCCAGCCCGCGCGATCTCTTCGATCAGTGAGCGACCCGCAACGGGTAGCTCTCCCCAGTGCGACAGGTGCGCGCCGTGCCCGATGAGCGGTGTTCCCGACAGCAGGCGGGGCAGCCTCGCGGGGACCGGCGCTCCTCGGGGCCAAGGTGCGCCCTCTAGCACCGCCCCTTGGGGCCCCGGCTCGTCGGTGGCAGTCGTGGTCCTCGTCACAGCCGCCTCCCGGTGACCATTCGCGACCGGACCCGCTCCTCCACCGACAGCCGGGCCGTGCGGCGCAGCCGCCAGGCCAGCGCGCCAACGACGGCTGCGACGCACAGCCCGTTGAGCAGCTGGACCCATAGGAGGGGTGTGTCGGTGCCGATACCCAAGCCGTGGGCGACCGCCAGAGGCCAGCAGGCGTAGGCAGTCAGATGGATTCCCTGCCAGGCGCGGTACCCCAGGTGGCCGCGAACCACGCTGGTGATCCCTATCGCAACCATCAGATCGAGCGAGATCGCGCCGATCCCCAGCCACAGCCCGCGGTAGTGACCGCTGAACGGCACGAACACGTCGACGACGCGAATCGTCACAAACGTGTCGAACACCGTGGCCGCCACATGGACGGCGAGAAAGGCCACCCCCAGCAGGCTGACATTGCGGTGGAGCGCGGCGACCACGAACCGAGGCGAGCCGGGCCCGGAGTACCGCGCCACCTCCGCCAGGCCCAGCACCATGGCCCCGCTGAGCAGGACCAGGGCTACGAGGCCCGTCCCTCGCGACAAGTACCACACTGCCTGAGAGCTCGTCCCGAGCGCTGCGGTCATCGCAGTTGCCCCCCACCCGGCGTCGCGACACAGCCCGTCGGGCCTGGCGCCGGCCAGCCAGCGACCCACGTGAGGGTCCCGTCGATCGCGACGAGGCGGCTCGGGAGGCGGCGGTCCGACAGCCACGCCAGCGCGTCGGCTCCCATGACCATACCCGCGGTGCTGGCGATGTTGGCGTCCACGCAGCTGGAGGCGGCGACGCTCACGGTCCGCCAAGGGGTTCGTGCCGGCGCCCCAGTGCCTGGGTCCACCAAGTGGTGAAGCATCTCGCCACCCCGAACCCATCGCCGCGCCGACGTGCCCGATGTCGCCAGCCCCCCGCTGAACACAGCCACGGTCTGTGCGCCGCAGTCGGGCGGTTCGGTGCCATCGGGCTGCTGAGCGCTGCGGTGGTCGTCGGTGATGCGCACCCTCCAACCACCCGCCGGGGGCGTGCCGGCCACGGAGACATCGCCGCCGAGGCTCACGAGTGCACCGCAACCCGCCGCCCGGGATGCGACCGACGCGGCGCGGTCGGCGCACAAGGCCTTGGCGGTCGCGCCGAGATCTAACTCGACGCCAGGAGGGAGTCGGACCGTGCGCCGGGCAGCGTCGAGCTCGACGGCCTGCCAGCCGGGGGTCGGGCAGGCACGAAAGACCGGGTAGGCCAGCGCCGGTCCGTCACGGTCCATCTCCTGGAAGTCGCGGTCGTAACCCAGTTGCGCGATGACCTTGCCGAGCGTTGGGTCCACTCGCCCCGCGGTGAGCCGGGCGGCTCTCAGAGCGACTTGGATCGCGTCCAAGAGCAAAGGCGACACCCGACTCCGTCTGCCGGCGGCGGCGTTGAGGAGGCTGCCCTCGGACTCGGACCGGAACCGACTGGCCGCCTCGTCCATAGCCGACACCGCGACGAAGACTTCCCGCGCCGCCGCATCCAACGACGACCGGGTGGCTTCGGGAGCCACCAGCACCGTGACGGTGGTCCCGAGGGCTGTCCAGGTCGTAGCGAGCGGCTCGCCGTGTGGCGCGGCGGCGCGCTGCGCAATCACGAAGCGCCCGACGACACGGATCCTCCGCCACCGATGTTGACGGGGGCCTGTGCGGGTGGCACAAGTACATCGCCTGGTTGGGAGTCCGACGACCCAACCCCCGCAACGGGCGACGAGCGGGATTGGACCGGAGAGCGATGGCCGGCGTGGCCCGGGCGGGCCCACGCCACGGCTGCCGACGCCACGCCAGAGCCCATCACGGCGACCGCCGCCACCCATCGGGTCAGCGTGGAGACCCTCCGCAGTCCCATGTCGCGGTCGGTTGAAGAGGACATGGGTAACATTGTCGGCCCTCGGGATGAGAAATGCATGAGATGGGGGAAGGCGTGCGGGAGAACGAGCGCGTCGGCGTAGGATCCGCCGGTGGGCCATGCCCACGTCACGGCACGAGGAGGGCCCCATCAGCGTATTGGTGATCGACGTGGGCACCAGCAGCGTGCGCGCCTCGATAGTGCGCCCCGACGGCGAGGTTGGCCACGTCCATCGTCTTCCCCTCCCGCCCGCGATCCCTGCGCCCGGGCTCGTGGAGTTCGACCCATCGGCGATGGCGGCTGCTGCTTTGGAGGTGGCCGCGGCGGCCTTGGCTGCTGGCGGCCCGGTCGAAGGCGTCGGCGTCACCGCCCAGCGGTCGTCCACCGTCGTCTGGGACGCGGTGACGGGCACGCCGTTGGGACCCGGGCTCGGGTGGCAGGACCTGCGAACGGCGGGTATGTGCCTCGAGCTTCAAGGCGAAGGGTTCCGGTTCTCGCCGAGCGAAACCGCCACGAAGGCTGCGTGGCTGCTCGACACCTACGACGCCGATCGGACGGCGAACCCGCGGGTTGGCACCGTCGACAGCTGGATCACGTGGCAGCTGACCGGAGGTCACAGCCACGTGACCGACCTGAGCAACGCGGCGGTCACCGGGCTGCTCTCAGCGGAAGACCGGAGCTGGCGACAGGACCTGCTCGACCGCCTGAGGATACCGACAGGGGCAATGCCCGCGATTGTCGACTCGTCCGGGCTCGTCGGCCCGGCCGTCGCGTTGGAGGGCGGACCCGTCATCTGCGGGATAGCCGGCGACCAGCAGGCGTCGCTCATGGGCCAGGGATGCACCCGCCCCGGAATGGCCAAAGCCACCTTTGGGACCGGGGCGATGCTCGACGTTTGCACGGGGAAGCAGCGTCCTGGCTTCTCCACCCGGGGTGAGGGGGGTTGTTTCCCGATCGTGGCGTGGAGCCGCGGCGGGGAGGTCACCTGGGGGGTCGAGGCGATAGCGCTGGCCGCCGGGTCCACCGTGGACTGGCTCGTGGAAGACCTCGGGCTGCTCGGCTCCGCCGGCGAGTCCGAGGAGGTGGCCAGCTCATGTGCGGACACTGGGGGGGTGGTGATGGTCCCCGCCCTCCTCGGATTCGGGACCCCGCAATGGGACTTCGGGGCGCGGGGGACGGTCCTCGGCCTGACGCGCGGCAGCGGCCGGGCCGAACTGGTTCGAGCGGTTCTCGAGGGCGTGGCCAACCAGGGCGCCGACCTCCTCGAAGCAGCGGAAGCCGACGCTGGGGCCCCGGTGGCGGCGCTACGCGTCGACGGCGGCATGACCGCCAACGGGGTGTTCGTCCAAGCGCTGGCGGACGCGTGCGGCCGCCCGGTGGAGGTGTCGCCGCAATTGGAGGCGACCACCCTCGGAGCCGGATACCTGGCGGGGCTCGCCGTCGGCATGTGGAACGACGAGGAGGACGTGGCGGCCAAGTGGCGGCCCAGAGTGGTGGTCGATCCGCGAGACCACAGCAACCACGCCGCCGACCGGGCCAGATGGCGCTTGGCGGTCAAGAGCGCCGGCGGCTGGTATCCCGAGCTGAGCGCCGTTCAGTTCTGAGACGGCCAGTCAGTTTGAGAGGGCCGGTCGGCGCTAGGCGCCGCGCGGCGCGCTGGCCGCATCCCGTGCCCGCGAGCGCTCCGCGCGGCACAACGTAGTCAGCTCTTCGAGCGCAGCGGAGCCCTCCTTCGCGTCGCGATCCCGCAACGCGGCGTGCACACTGCGGCCCGCGCTGTCGAGATGCAAAGTGACCAGCCCTAGGCGGCGTTGCACAGGTCCCTGCACACGCCGGAGGCTCTGCACCTTGTCGAGGGGAACCCACGCCGTCGTCCTGGCCAGGCGGCCCGACGTGGCGCCCGCACAAGTGTCGGTCCTTATCCACGACAGGTTGCGATAGCGCAGGGGACTCTTCCACCGAGCCCGCCGCGGCGCGATCCACCACCTGCCCGAGCCCGACCCCGCCTGAGGGGCGCCCGGAAGTATCCGGGTCAACAGCCACCGCGCGTCGTCGACGCTGCCAACGGGAAGCACCGACCGCAGGGCGTGGCTCTCCGCCTGGTTCTCACCTCGTTTTCGTTGGCGGCCGGCGACGTCGACTTCCAGGCGGCACCACCCAAGGGGTCGCCACAAGAGTGGTTCGACCATCCGCACCGCTTGCACGCGGCCGCGGGGAATGGTTTCTGTGGTCGTCTCGAGCAACCCGGAGGTGAGGCGAAACCCGTCGGGAGCCTCCGCCACGCTCAGGCGCCAGTTCCCGTTGAGGCGTCTCCAAAGAGCCGTGGCGAGGCCCAGCAGGCCCGCCGCGCTGGCGCCCACGATCCCCGGCAGGGCCGCGGGCAGCACAGCCGCGATGACGAAGAGGACGACGACGATCCCTCCGGCCACCAGCCCGAGCTTGCTCAGCGCGATCGACGTCACCAGCCGGCCGGCCGGCACAGAGACCAGCGTTCGTCCCGGAGGCGGTGGCGTGTCCTCGGCTATCCCGTGAGCCAGCGCGAGGAGCCGACCTCGGAGCTCCTCGGCTTCGCCCCTCGTGAGATACGCCAACCGCCCAGCGCCGGCACCCGAGCCCGCCATGCGGAGGCGCAGCTCGGACAACCCGGCAACGCGTGCGAGAGCGGGGCGGACCACATCGATGGCCTGGATCTGGGTCAGGGGGAAGCGGAGCGACTGGCGGCGCAGCAGGCCGGTCTCGATGCGTAGGGTCCCTTCGCTCACCTGCCAACGGGTGACCAACCAGGAGATGACGCCGAGCACCAACAACAGCACCAGCACGCCGAGGTCCACCAGCGAGCGCGTCTGGTTGCCCGTGCCCCCTGACACCAGGGTCGGCACCAGCACCACCACGAGCGGGATGAGCCCCCGGCCCGCGCGCACCAGCGGCGACAATGGATGCAGCCGGTGCCAGCCGGCGAGCTCTTCCTCGGACCGAGGAGCCTGGGACACCGCGGTCACAGCCCGGCGGCGCGGGCCTCGCCGAGAGCCGCCAACTGGTCACGAAGCCGCGCCGCCTCCGCGCGCGACAGCCCCGGGATGCGGGCGTCGCTCGCCGCCGCTGCGGTGTGCATCTTGAAAGTGGAGAGCCTGAAGGCACGCTCGAGCGGGCCGGCAGTCACGTCGATGAACTGCATGCGCCCGTAGGGCACCACCGACAGTCGTGTGA
>JBPCRR010000100.1:0-4702 GCA_050996645.1 Acidimicrobiales bacterium
GTCCTCGGCTGGGGGGTGGGCGGCATCGAGGCGGAGGCGGCAATCCTCGGCCAGCCGGTGTCGATGCTTGTGCCGCGCGTGGCGGGCTTCAAGCTGACCGGCGCGCCGCCGGAGGGCGCCACGGCCACCGACTTGGTCCTGACGGTGACCGAGATGCTGCGCCATCACGGCGTGGTCGGCAAGTTCGTCGAGTTCTATGGTGAGGGACTGGCGGGTGTACCGCTGGCCAACCGGGCCACGATCGGCAACATGTCGCCGGAGTACGGCTCGACCTGCGCCATCTTCCCGATCGACGACGAGACCCTCGAGTACCTGCGTCTGACCGGCCGCCCCGCCGACCGCGTCGCACTGGTGGAGGCGTACGCCAAGGAGCAGGGCCTCTGGCATGACCCGGGGCACGAGCCGGCGTACTCCGAGCGCGTCGAGCTCGACCTGTCGACGGTCGTGCCGAGCCTGGCCGGGCCCTCCCGCCCCCAAGACCGGGTACGCCTGGACGAGGCCCGCAGCGGATTTCGTACGTCTCTGCCAAAGGTGTTGGGGAAAGAGTCCGGTGACCGTTCGAGCAAGCCGACGCCCGTCACCCTGGCTGACGGCACCAGCTTCGAGGTGGACCACGGCCACGTCGTCATCGCCGCGATCACGTCCTGCACCAACACGTCCAACCCATCGGTGATGATCGCCGCGGGCATCCTGGCGCGCAACGCCGTCGACAAGGGCCTGGCGGCCAAGCCGTGGGTCAAGACGACCCTGGCGCCCGGTTCGCAGGTGGTCATGGACTACTACCGCCGCTCGGGGCTGGACGCCTACCTGGAGAAATTGGGTTTCGCCCTGGTGGGCTTCGGCTGCACCACTTGCATCGGCAACAGCGGGCCGCTGCGGCCCGAGATCTCCAAAGCGATCGCGTCGGGCGACTTGGCGGTCGTGTCGGTGCTGTCAGGCAACCGCAACTTCGAGGGCCGAATCAGCCCCGACGTGCGGATGAACTACCTGGCGTCGCCGCCCCTGGTCGTCGCGTACGCCCTCGCCGGGTCGATGGATTTCGACATCGTCAACGAGCCCCTCGGCGAAGGCCCCGATGGCCCCGTCTACCTCCGCGACATCTGGCCCTCGCCCAAGGAGGTCGCCGAGGTGATCGCCTCCTCGCTCGACCCCGACGCGTTCCGCTCGTCCTACGCAGACGTGTTCTCGGGCGACGAGCGTTGGCGCGCGCTCGACATCCCGAGCGGCGATGCCTACGAGTGGGACGACCGCTCCACCTACGTGCGCCGGCCGCCGTATTTCGACGACATGTCGCCGGCGCCGGCGCCGCTCGCCGACGTCCGAGGGGCGCGCGTGCTGGCCAAGCTCGGCGACAGCGTGACCACGGACCACATCTCGCCGGCGGGCAACATCCGCGCAGACAGCCCCGCCGGCCGCTGGCTCGTGGATGGGGGCGTGGAGCAGTCGGACTTCAACTCCTACGGGTCACGGCGGGGCAACCACGAGGTGATGATCCGTGGCACCTTTGCCAACATCAGGTTGCGCAACCAGCTGGCGCCCGGCACCGAGGGCGGCGTCACCCGACACCTTGGCGACGGCGAGGAGATGCCGATCTACGACGCAGCACGCCGCTACGCGGCCGATGGCGTCCCGCTCGTGATCCTGGCGGGCAAGGAGTACGGTTCGGGCTCCTCGCGGGACTGGGCCGCCAAGGGCACCGCCCTCCTCGGCGTGAGGGCTGTCCTGGCGGAGAGCTACGAGCGCATCCACCGCTCCAACCTGGTGGGCATGGGAGTGCTCCCGTTGCAGTACCTCCCCGGGGAGTCCGCCGAGTCGCACGGCTTCAGTGGCGAGGAGACCTTCGACGTCACCGGCCTGGAAGGCGTGGCCGACGGGGCCCCGCTGCCGCGCCGCTTGACGGTCAGCGCCGACGGCAAGGACTTCCAGGTGGTGCTGCGCATCGACACCCCCAAGGAGGAGGAGTACTACCGCCACGGCGGGATCCTGCCCTACGTGGCACGCCAGCTGCTCCAGCGGCGCTGAGCCGGTCCGGCGCGCTAGCCGGTCGGGCGAGCGAGCCCGGTGGGTGCAGGCCGTCACCCCGGCGGGTGCAGGCCGTCGGAGGGGTCGAGGTTGTCCTTGACCACCTCTTGTAGAACCTCGAGCATCGCTCTCGCCGCGGCGCTCGGGCGCGCCCTTCGCCGCAGCACCACGCCGACCTTGCGCTGAGGAAGGCCTTCCACGGTGATGCGGGCGTGGCCGGACCCGGTCTCCGCGGTGGCCGTCGCGGGGAGGATCGCCGGGCCGTAACCCCGGATGGTCAAAGAGGCGATCAGGCGCAGGCCGTCTATCTCAGCCTTTGGGATCAGCTCGATCGACGCCGCCTTCGCCGCTTCGTCGATCTCCGCGCGGTACGCGGTGTGCGGCGCGGGCAGGATCAGCTCCATGGCGTCCAGGTCTGCCATCTTCACCTCCGAGCGTCCGGCGAGGCGGTGGCCGGCGGGAACAACCAGGATGAGGTCCTCCTCGAACAACGCCTCCTCGACAAGGTCGGGGCTCGAGTGCGGCAGGTTGACCACCGCAGCGTCGAGGGCTCCGGTGAGCAGTTGAGGTTCGAGGGTGGCCGAGGTCCCGTCGCCGATCACCAACCGGACTCGGGGATGGCGCTCGGCCAGCCTGTCGAGCAGCAGCGGCGCCAGCCATCGCGCAGTGGTGCCGATCATGCCCATGTGGACCGTTCCGGCGACGTCGTGGTGCAGCGCTGCGACGTCGCTGACCACGGCCTCCAGTTCGGCGGCGATCCTGCGAGCTCGCATTACGACCGCGTGGCCTTCTTCGGTCACCTCGCCGGTCTGGCGGTCCACCAACTGGACCCCAAGCTCGCTCTCGAGGTGGCTGACGTGGCTCGACACGTTCGACTGCACCGTGTGAAGCGCAGCGGCCGCCGCCGAGAAGCTTCGGTGGTCGGCGATCGCCACCAGAACCTTGAGTTGCCGGAGATCCATCACCTATAGAGATAGCAGGTACGCGGAATCAACCGTGAGGCAGATGTGCCGCCCTGCCCGTCGACGGGGGCCCTGGGAACGAAATAACCTGACTACCAATGGCCGGCGCCGCCGCAATCTTCGACCTCGATCGCACCCTGCTCCGGGGCTCCAGCACCCCCGTGATCACCGAGGCGCTCCACGCAGCTGGTCTCTCGCCGCGAGCGAGCTTTCCCGGCCAGGCGGTGGCCATGCGCATCTACGAGGTGGTCGGCGAGACCCTGCCGGCCATGCTGCTCGCCCGGGCCGCGGCCCGCCAGATGCGAGGTGTCCCGGTGGACCAGGTTGCGGCCGCCGCTGCAATGGCTGCCGAGCGGCTCGAAGGAATGGTCGCGCCTTACGCCGCGCCGCTGCTCGAGATGCACCGCGACGCCGGCCGGGCGCTGGTCCTGGCCAGCACCACACCGCGCGACCTCATAGCGCCGCTTGCCGAACGGCTCGGGTTCGAGCACGTGGTGGCCACCACCTACGCGACCGAGGACGGCCGTTACACCGGCTCCCTCGACGGTGGTTTCGTGTGGGCGGCAGGGAAGCTCAACGCCATCCGGAAGTGGGCTGCCGACAACGCGGTGGACCTCGAGGAGAGCTGGGCCTATTCCGACAGCATCTACGACCTGCCGCTGCTGGCGGCGGTCGGGCACCCGACAGCGGTCAATCCGGACTACCGCCTGCTCGCCGCGGCGGTGCTGCGGCGCTGGCCGGTGCTTCACCTCGACTCGCCCACAGGGGTCCCCAAGATCCTCGGCGCCGAGCCGCTCGACCTGCTGCGGGGGCTGTCCTCGAGGGCCGCCTTTCCCTACGCCCGGTTCGACATCGCCGGCACGGAGAACATTCCCCGCCACGGGCCAGTAGTCCTGGCGTTCAACCACCGGAGCTACTTCGACCCCGCAGTGGTGGCCCTCGTGTCCTTCCAAGCGGGACGCAACCCGCGGGGTTTGGCAAAAAAGGAACTCTTCGACGCCCCCGTCATCGGCCAGCTGATGCGGCTCGGCGGGGCGATCTGCGTGGATCGCACCGGCGACAGGAACCAGGCCCTGGCCGAGGCTGAGGCGGCCCTGCGCAGTGGCGAGCTGCTGCTCATAGCCCCGCAGGGGACGATCCCGCGAGGGGAGGCGTTCTTCGACCCCAAGCTCGTCGGCAAGACCGGCGCCGCCAGGCTGGCCGCAGCCACGGGCGCGCCGGTGATTCCCCTTGGTATCTGGGGGACCGAGCACGTGTGGCCCCGTTCAGCGCGCCTGCCCAATATCGCCAACGTGGTCAACCCCCCGACCGTGCGTGCCAGGGTCGGTCCTCCCGTGACCGGACTGAGCGGCAAGGATCCCAAAGCCGACACGGAGCGGATCATGGACGCGATAGTCAACCTCCTGCCCCCCGAAGCGCGCCTGCCTCGCATACCCACCGCCGAGGAGCTGGCCCGCACGATGCCCCCCGGTCGCGTCAGCTAGCTCGCGCGGGCCAGCGGCGCGAGGTCGCTGCCCGTTGTTTGAGGGAGTCGCGGGCAACACGAGGTGGCTCGCGATGATTTAGCCCTAGGGTTGGTGTTGTTGCTCGGACCGAGGAGGCAGAGTGATGAGCGAAGGTGGGTCGACCAGCGAGTGGACGCCGACGGGGGAGCCCGCGCCCGCGGAGGGCGAGGGTGCACCGACCGCTCCACCGCCACCACCACCGCCGCCACCGCC
>JBPCRR010000102.1:0-3551 GCA_050996645.1 Acidimicrobiales bacterium
CTCCCCGCCCCCCAGCTTGCTGGCCATGGCGTGCAGGTTCCTCGCCTGGGCCTGGATCCACCGCCGGCGGTGGGGATCGAGGGAGGAGGCGGCGCCCAGGGCCGCCAGCAGCCGCCGTGCCTTGTCGGCCAGCGCGCCCGGCGCCTCGGGCGGCCCGCTGGTCACGCTCGCGGCGAGCTCGAGCGGTCCGTAGTACGCGTCCACCAGCCCCTCGACGTGGCGACCGAGCGCCAGGCCAAGGCACAGGTAGTCCTCGACGATCTCCTCGGTGTCGCCCTCCGCCATGCGACGAGAGGCTACCCCGCCTCCCGAAGCAGCTCGGGGGCGGTCCCACAGCTCGACTGGCACATCGCTGAGGTCGCCTCGCCGAGCCCGTCTGGCGAGACAACCCAGCCGATCAGCTCGCTCGGGACCAGTTCCGCGTCCCGGGCCCAGGGTTCGACACCCCCGGCGTCGAAACGGGCGAGGAGCGCCTCCCACATCCGCGCCGGGAGCACCCGCCCCACCCCGCAGACCGCCCAGACCGGGACTCCTGCGCACGCCGCCACTGCTGCGGCGGCGCGCGAGCCCGGTGCAGCGAGCAGGCCGCTCGGGCCGGCGGCCCAGGCTTCGAGCAGGACGAGTCCGCTCACCGCGACAGCTGGGCCCACGCCGGCGTCGGGCACCGCTGCAGCGTCGTGGCCGGCGTCGGCGAGCCGCCGGGCCAACGCGGCGCCGTCGCCACCGGAGTCGAGGACCAGGACCTCGACGTCCCCCCGGCTCCGCAGCGCCCCGGCCACGATGTCGGGCCAGCCCACTATGACCACCGTGGTGTCCTCGGGCAGCTGCTCGGCGAGGTGGTCCGCAGTCGGGTCCTCCTCGAGCAGTCGGGCGGCTTCGCGCGCGGCGGCTGCGGGGTCCGCGCCGGCGAGGGCGCGACAGGACAACCACCACACCGGCCCGGAGCTGACGTGACGCTCCACGAGGCGCCGGCACGCCGGCAGCAGCCCCGCCGGCTCCAGCCTCGCCATCTCGGCAAGGGCCGTGGCGGCTTCGCGGGCGACGAGCCCGGGGTCAGCCCCGCGCGCCCCGGCCACGTAGCGGAGCCGCTCTATCGGGTGCATCAGCCTCCGGGGCCACCCGGCTTGAACACCATCAGGTAGACGAGCACCACTATCAAGATGTTGAACGCGCCCCAACCGAGGCCGATCCTTCGCTCCAACCCGACGAGTGCTGACACGTTCGGCGAAGCGGCAGCTGCCGCGTCGCGGTACGCCCGCTCGTTGCGGCGGATCCAGCCGTGAAGGATCCCGATCTCCACGAAGAAGACCGCGAAGGCCGCCGAGACCCAGGCCTGGCTGAACTTCCATACCGAGTGGCTGTCACCGACCGCGGCGAGTCCGAAGATGAACGCTGCGTAGAACAGCAGCTCGCCGAGCGTGCCCACCTGGGCGGTGACCGCCACGACGCCGGCGGTCCCCTCCGGCGCCGCGCGCCTGGCCAGCGACAGGTACAGGCCCCTGTAAGCCAACGCCCCGACGCCACCGATCACGCAGAGAACGTGCGCCAACACGAGTAGGTGGTAACCGGTGCCCATTTCCCCGACCGTAGCGGCCTCCGGGGCTCCCTACTTGACGATGCCGCCGCGGGTCATGGCCTCGACGTCGAGCGCCCGGTCGACCTCCGCCTCGGTCATGAGACCACGCTCCAACACGACCGTGCGCAGGTCCTTGCCCTCCTTGACCGAGGCCTTGATGACCTTGGCCGCCTCCTCGTAGCCGATGTAGGGGTTGAGCGCGGTGCCGATGGACGGCGACGACAGCGCATAGGTGCGACATCTCTCGACGTCCGCCTCGATCCCGCTCACGCACTTGTCGGCGAACACCCGGCTGACCGCGGCGAGCAGCCGGATGGACTCGAGAAGGTTTCGAGCGATCACGGGAAGCATGACGTTGAGCTCCAGGTTGCCGGCAGCTCCACCGAAGGCGACCGCGGCGTCGTTGCCGATGACTTGCGCGACGACCTGCGAAACGGCCTCGGCGATCACCGGGTTGACCTTGCCGGGCATGATCGACGAGCCGGGTTGCAGGTCCGGAATCCGGATCTCGGCCAGCCCGGTGCGGGGGCCGCTGCCCATCCAGCGCAGGTCCGTGGCGCACTTGTAAAGCGACACGGCGATGGTGCGCAGCACCCCCGAGGCTTCGACCAAAGCGTCGCGCGCGCCCTGGGCCTCGAAGTGGTCCCGCGCCTCGGAGAGGGGTAGGCCGGTCTCGGCGGCGAGCCTCTTGATGACGGCCTTGGCGAACGGCTTGGGGGCGTTGATCCCCGTGCCCACCGCGGTGCCCCCGAGCGGCAGCTCACCGATGCGGGGCATCGACGCCTCGAGGCGCTCGATGCCGTGCTCGACGGCCGCCGCGTAGCCACCGAACTCCTGGCCGAGCGTGACCGGCGTCGCGTCCATCAGGTGGGTCCGGCCCGACTTGACCACACCCCGAAACTCGCGGCTCTTCTTGCGCAACGCCTTCGCCAGGTGGGCGAGCGCAGGGATCAAGCTGGCCGAGATCTCGGTGGCCGCCGCGATGTGCATCGCCGAGGGGAAGACGTCGTTGGAGGACTGGGAGGCGTTGACGTGGTCGTTCGGATGCACGTCTGTTCCCAAAGCCCCGGAGGCGAGGGTCGCGAGCACCTCGTTCATGTTCATGTTCGTCGAGGTGCCCGAGCCGGTTTGGTAAACGTCGATTGGAAACTCGGAGTCCCACTTACCGGCCGCGACCTCCTCGGCCGCTGCGCGGACGGCGGCGGCGACGTCGCGGTCGATCACCTTCAGCCGGGCGTTCTCGGTGGCGGCGGCGCCTTTCAACCTGGCGAGAGCTGCGATGAGCGATCGCTCGACGGTGGTCCCCGAGATCGGGAAGTTCTCCACGGCCCGCTGGGTCTGTGCCTGCCATTTGGCCTGGACGGGGACCCGGACCTCGCCCATGGAGTCGTGCTCGATCCTGAAGTCGCTCATGAAGCGACGGTACCCCAGACGCCGCGCGTGGCACGCTGGAGCGGTGAGAGCCGCCACCGTCGTCGACGGCGAGATTGTCGTGCGCGAACACGACGATCCCGAGCCGGGACTCGGCCAGGTCCTCGTGCGGGTCCGCGCGGCCGGGATAAACGGAGCCGACCTGCTCCAAAAGCGCGGCGGCTACCCGGCGCCGGCGGGGGTGCCGGCGGACATCCCGGGGTTGGAGCTGGCCGGCGAGGTGATCGCCACCGGCCCAGGTGCGTCCAGGTTCGGGGTTGGTGAAAGGGTCATGGCGGTGGTGGGCGGCGGAGGCCAAGCCGAGCTTGCCGTGGTCCACGAGAGGGAAGCGATGCCGGTGCCTGGGCCGCTCAACTGGGAGGAGGCCGGTGGGCTTCCAGAGGCGTTCACCACCGCACACGATGCCCTCTTCACCCAAGCGGGACTTGGCGTCGGGGAACGCCTCTGCGTCCACGGCGCGGCAGGAGGAGTCGGCAGCGCAGCGGTGCAGCTGGGGGTCGCGACGGGCGCACTCGGCACCGCAACGGTGCGCGCCGAGCCGCGC
>JBPCRR010000124.1:0-6261 GCA_050996645.1 Acidimicrobiales bacterium
CGACGAGGCGATCGGCAAGTTCAAGGGCCTCTTCTCGCCCACAGAGTCCAGCGACGGCTAGACGACAACGATGGCCGGCAGTCAAGAACGGGTGCTGCGGAGGCGAATCCGCAGCGTCGAGTCGACAAAGAAGATCACCCGGGCGTTCGAACTGATCGCCGCGTCGAGGATCATCCGCGCCCAACAGGCCATAGTCGCGGCCCGGCCGTACGTCGCCAAGATGGCCCAGGTGGTCGCCAACCTGGCCGACACTCCCGAGGCCTCCAGCCAGCCGATCTTCGCGGACGCCGGCGAGGAGGCTTCGGAGTCGCCCGAGAAGGTGGCGGTGATCCTGATCGCGGCCGACCGTGGCCTCGCCGGCGCCTACAACTCCTCGGTGATCCGAGCAGCCGAGCGGGCGATCCGCGAGCACGAGCGCGCCGGTCGGGAAGTCACGCTGGTCACGGTGGGGCGCAAGGCCGAGACCTACTTCCGGTTCCGCAAGCGCCAGATAGACACCTCGATCACTGGCATCACCGAGCGGCCCGGGTTCGAAGACGCCCGCCGTGTAGTGGCTGCCATCTCTGAGCAGCTCGCCACGGGCGAGATCGGACAGGTACAGCTCGTGTACACCCAGTTCCTGACCATGAGCTCCCAGGCGGTCGCGCTGCGACAGCTGGTGCCGATCGACCGGGAGGCGGTCGCCGCCGGCGCAGAGCAGGCCGAGCCCGCCGAGGACGCCGCGGACCGTGAGCCCGGGGAGCGCCACGGAGCCCACAAGACCGTCTACGAGTTCGAGCCCGAGCCCGACGAGATCCTCGAGCGGCTCCTGCCGAGGTGGCTCGAAGCCGAGGTCCTCGCCGCCATGCTGGAGGCCGCCGCATCCCAGCAGGCGGCCCGCCAGCGCGCGATGAAGGCGGCCACCGAAAACGCGGACGAGCTCATCAAGGTCTTCCGCCGGGACATGAACCGCGCCCGCCAGGAGTCCATCACCACCGAGATCATGGAGATCGTGGGCGGATCCGAAGCGCTCCGCCAGGGTGGCGCCGACGACCAGTCGGGCCTGTACCACGAGTTTTTCGAGCCCGCCGCCGAGTCGGCCTGATCGTTAGGAGCAGTTGCTGTGAGCACCGTCGCCGAAGAAACCACAACCCCCGAGGCGGAGACCCCCGACGGGAGGGTGGTCGCCATCGCCGGGCCTGTCGTGGACGTCGAGTTCCCTCCGAATGCCCTTCCCGAGCTCAACTACGCCGTCGAGCTCGACATCGAGGTCGACGGGCAGCGCAGCGTGGTCACCGCCGAGGTCGCGCAGCAGATCGGAGACGGCCGGGTCCGCTGCATCTGCCTCAAGCCCACCGACGGCCTCCGCCGAGGCACCGTGGTGCGAAACACCGGGCGCGGCATCAGCGTTCCAGTCGGCGACGGCGTGCTCGGCCACGTGTTCAACGTGATCGGCGAGCCCTTGGACACCGACCACGTCGACGGTATCGAGGACCGGTGGGACATCCACCGCCCCTCGCCCGCGTTCGACACGCTGGAGCCGAAGGCCCAGATGTTCGAAACCGGGATCAAGGTCATCGACCTGCTCGAACCCTACGTGCAGGGTGGCAAGATCGGCCTCTTCGGGGGTGCCGGCGTGGGCAAGACCGTGATCATCCAGGAGATGATCCGCCGCATCGCGGACCAGCACGGCGGCGTGTCGGTGTTCGCCGGGGTGGGCGAGCGCACCCGTGAAGGCACCGACATGTGGCTAGAGATGCGCGAGTCCGGGGTCATCGACAAGACCGCCCTGGTGTACGGCCAGATGGACGAGCCTCCCGGCGTGCGCCTGCGGGTGGCGCTGTCGGCGTTGACCATGGCCGAGTACTTCCGGGACGTGAAGAACCAAGACGTCCTGCTGTTCGTGGACAACATTTTCCGCTTCGTCCAGGCGGGCTCCGAGGTCTCCACCCTCCTCGGCCGGATGCCTTCGGCCGTGGGTTACCAGCCCACCCTCGCTGACGAGATGGGGGAGCTGCAGGAACGCATCACCTCGACGAGAGGCCACTCGATCACCTCGCTACAGGCGGTCTACGTCCCAGCCGACGACTACACCGACCCCGCCCCATTCACCACCTTCACCCACCTCGACGCCACCACGGAGCTTTCCCGCCAGATCGCCGCCCTCGGGATCTACCCAGCAGTAGACCCGTTGGCGTCCACGTCCACGGTCCTCACGCCCGAGGTGGTGGGAGACCGCCACTACGCGGTGGCCCGCCGCGTCCAGGAAGTCCTCCAGCGTGCTCGCGAGCTGCAGGACATCATCGCAATCCTGGGCCTCGACGAGCTGGCCGAGGAGGACCGCGTCGCGGTAAACCGCGCCCGCAAGATCCAGCGCTTCTTGTCGCAGCCGTTCTTCGTGGCCGAGGTCTTCACCGGGCTGGCAGGGGTCTACGTGCCGGTATCGGAGACAGTCGAATCCTTCGAGGCGCTCGTCAACGGCGACCTCGACGACGTGCCCGAGCAGGCCTTCCTCAACGTGGGCGGCGTCGAGGGCGTCCTCGAGAAGGCCAAGAAGATCCAGGAGAGCTGAGCGCGATGGCCAACACCAACGTGGAGATCGTCACGCCTAGCGGGTCGCTCTTCTCCGGCGAGGCGGAGATGGTGGTCTGCCGCACCGCCGGCGGTGAGATCGGCTTCCTCGCCAACCACATGCCCTACCTCGGCCTGCTGGAGCCCGGGGTCGTCCGGGTGGTCGGCGCCACCGGCTCCGACCGAGAGGCCGGCGCCTCTCCTACTGGCAGCTCCGCCGCCGGCGGCGAGATACGCATGGCGGTGCACAGCGGCGTGGTGGAGGTCCGCGACAACCAGGTGATCATGCTCGCTGACGTGGCCGAGCTCGCTGACGACATAGACGTGGAGCGCGCCAGGCACGCGCTGCAGGAGGCCGAGGCCAAGGCGTCCTCGTCGGATGACGACCCGGAAGCCGACGCCGCCCTACGGCGCGCCCAGGTGCGCATCGAGGTGGCCGCCGGCGCCTGAGCGCCCGCTCAGCTAGACCCTCTCCCGACGGTGCTTCTCCCGCGCGGCGCGAAGAGGGTGTACAGCGCGACCCCCAGCGCCAGGACCCCCACCGGCACAAGCGAGATGTTGTGGTTGGTGAGCGCTGGGTAGAGCACGAGCCCCGAGAGCAGTGCCGTCCAGGCCCAAAGGATCAGCACGGACCGGGTCTGGCCATGGCCGAGGCGCATCAGGCGGTGGTGCAGGTGGTTCTTGTCGGCCAGGGCCGGGTTGGCCCTCCGCCCGGCGCGGCGGACCAGGGCGAACGCGGTGTCGAGGATCGGTATCCCGAGGATGAAGAACGGAATGATTATCGGGGCGAAGAAGAAGTACGTCCGCCCCGGCCCCGACACCCCGCTGTCGGCGCCGACGACCGATATCGTCGAGGCCGCCATGAGCAGACCGAGAAGCATGGCGCCCGCGTCGCCCATGAAGATCCGGGCGGGGTGGAAGTTGTGGGGCAGGAAGCCCAGGCACACACCGAGCACGACCATCGCCACCAGGGGCCCGGAGTTCTCGGGGCCTATCACCCCGAGCGCGGCGAGCTGATGCGAGTACAAGAAGAACGACACCGACGCGATCGCCACTATGCCGGTGGCCAGCCCGTCGAGGCCGTCGATGAGGTTGACTGCGTTGGCCATGCCGACCACCCATAGCACGGTCATCACGGGTGCCAGGTCGGGCGACAGCACCAAGGTCGTGCCGACGAGAGGTACCCGGAAGAACAGCATGGTGATTCCGAAGAAGTACAGGACCGTCCCCGCGAGGACTTGGCCGGACATCTTCGCCGGTGGCGACATCTCCCGCAGGTCGTCGGCCATCCCGACGCTGAAGATGAGCGCCGCCCCGAGGACCAGGCCCATCGGCTCGGAGTTGCCACGGAAGACCGCCCGCATTCCGTGCAACTGCGACGCCACGGCCATCGCCGCCAGCAGCCCGAAGAGCATCGCCGCGCCGCCGAGGGTCGGTGTCGGCGCTTCGTGCACCCGGCGGTCGTCGGGTAACACGACGATCGAGAACCGGGTGGCGAGGCGGCGCACCACGAAAGTGGCGCCCCACGTGGCCAGGGCGGCAACGCCCCCCACGATCAGGTAGTCGCGGTACCCGGGGATGCGGCCGCCTCCTTAGCGGTACGGGGTGAACTTCGAGCACAGCGCCGCCACCTCGTCGCGCACCGACGCCCGCTCGGCGAGGTCATCGGGATGTCGAAGCACGCGGCCAATCAGGGCGGCGACCTCGCCCATCTCGGGCTCGGTCATCCCGGCGGTGGTTACAGCCGGTGTCCCGATGCGCAAGCCGCTGGTCACGAACGGCGAGCGCGGATCGCCGGGAATCTGGTTCTTGTTCAACGTGATCCCCGAGGCGTCGAGCGCCTCTTGGGCGACCTTGCCGGTGAGCTCCGCATCGAACGTGCGAAGGTCGACCAGCATGAGGTGGTTGTCAGTGCCCCCGGAGACGATCCGGAACCCCTCCCCCGCCAGCGCCTCGGCCAGCGCCTGGGCGTTGCGCACGATCTGCGCCGCGTAGGTCTTGAACTGTGGCTGGGCTGCCTCCCGGAACGCCACGGCCTTGGCCGCGATGACGTGCTCGAGGGGACCGCCCTGGAGCCCGGGGAACACCGCCTTGTCGATGGCGGCGCCGAGGTCGGCGCGCGACAGGATGCAGCCGCCCCTCGGTCCCCGCAGTGTCTTGTGGGTGGTGAAGGTGATGATGTCGGCGATTCCGACGGGGTTCGGGTGCACGCCTCCCGCTATAAGGCCGGCAACGTGTGCGGCGTCGAACATGAAAAGGGCTCCTACCGAGTCGGCGATTCGCCGGATCGGCTCGGGGTCGATGATCCGCGGATAGGCCGTGGCGCCCGCGACGATCATCTTGGGACGGTGCTCCTCGGCGAGGCCGGCCAGCGCTTCGAGGTCGATGCGCTCGTCACTCTCGGTCACGCCGTAGGACACGAAGTTGTAGAACCGGCCGCTCATGTTGACGGGGGAGCCGTGGGTCAGATGGCCCCCCTGATCGAGGCGCATCCCGAGAACCGTGTCGCCGGGGTCGAGCAACGCCAGGTAAGCAGCCATGTTCGCGTTGGCACCGGCGTGGGGCTGCACGTTGGCATGCTCCGCGCCGAAGAGGTCGCACACGCGCCGGCGCGCAAGGTCCTCCACCTCGTCGATCACCGAGTTGCCGCCGTAGTAGCGCTTCCCTGGGTAGCCCTCGGAGTACTTGTTGGTGAGGACCGAGCCGGTGGCCTCCATCACCGCCCGGGAGGTGAAGTTCTCGGACGCGATCAGCTGGATGGTGGTGTTCTGGCGCTCGAGCTCCCGCTCGAGGAGCCCTGCGAGCTCGGGGTCGCCTGACAGCTCGGGGTAATTGGCCACGGCGTTGAGTCTACGGTCCGGCCAGTTCGGCCGGGCTCAACCTGCCCGCGCGGAGAACCTTAGGGACCTTGGTGGTGCAGTCGACCACCGTCGAAGGCGCACCCTCGCACGGGCCTCCGTCGATGACCAGCCCGATCCCCGGCAGCGCGCGCAACAGGCCAGCGGCGGTCGTGACCGGCGGCTGGCCGTGGCGATTCGCGCTGGTCGTGGCCAGGGGGCCGGCGATCCGGCACAGCGACATTGCCACGGGGTGGTCCGGGCAGCGCACGCCGATGGTGGTCCCGTCGCCGCCGAGATCCCACGCGAGCTCCGGCCGCCGCCGCAGCACGATCGTCAGCGGTCCGGGCCAGTGGCGCTCGACCAGCCGGCGAGCGACAGCCGGCCACTCGGCCACCAGCCCCGCCAACTGCTCCTCGCCCGCGACCAGCACCGGTAGCTCAGCGGTCCGGGGGCGCCCCTTCAGAGCGAACAAGGCGCCTGTCGCCCCGGCGACGCCGGGGGCGACGGCGACCCCGTACACCGTGTCGGTCGGCAAGCCGACCACGAGACCCCCGCGAAGCGCATCCGCCGCCGCCTGCAGCGTCGCTGGCTCAGGCGGGTCGCCGCCGGTCAGGACCTTGCTCACCGCCGCTTGGCTAGCCGGCGCCGGCGGAGATAGCCGATCCGGGCCACCAAGGCCCGGTCCCGCCCGGCGAGGTCCGGGCGAATCTCGATTGCCGCGTTGAGGAACCCAGCGTCGCGAGCGAGCTGGCGGGCCTCCTGGCTCTGATGGGGTGCGATCTCGATCACCACATACCCCCCGTCGCTCAGCCAGTCCGCCGCGCCTTCCACGATCTCCTTGATGTCCTCCAGGCCACTCGGCCCCGCCTCC
>JBPCRR010000149.1:0-13845 GCA_050996645.1 Acidimicrobiales bacterium
GGTATCCCCAGCTCGGCGCAGAGGCTGCTCCATCTCTCGCGGTCTTCCGCCAGGTCGATCGACTCCGGCGACGTGCCGAGGACCAGGTCTGGTGGCAGGAGCCCGGCGAGCTTCAGAGGGGTCTGGCCGCCGAGGGACACAATGATCCCGGCCACCGAGGACCCGCCGGCGGCTGCGCTGGCGGTCTCCACGTCGATGACGTTGGAGACGTCCTCCAAGGTGAGCGGCTCGAAGTAGAGCCGGTCGCTGGTGTCGTAATCGGTGGACACAGTCTCGGGGTTGCAGTTGACCATCACCGTCTCGAACCCGGCGTCGTGAAGGGCGAAGCTCGCCTGCACGCAGCAGTAGTCGAACTCCACGCCCTGGCCGATGCGGTTGGGGCCAGATCCGAGAATGATGATCTTCGGGCGTTGACCCGATCGGACCTCGTCGGTGTCCTCGTAGGTCGAGTAGTGGTAGGGGGTGCGGGCCTCGAACTCGGCCGCGCAGGTGTCAACGGTCTTCATGGTCGCCCGGACCCCTGCGTCGAGTCGCGCGGCCCGGACCTCGCTCTCCGGTCGCGACCACAGCCACGCTAGCTGAGCATCGGAGAACCCCAAGCGTTTGGCGCGGCGCCACTCGGCGCGCCCCATGGCTTCGAAACCTGTCGCGGCCAGGCGCGACCGCTCGTCGACGACGAGGGAGATGTGGTCCAAGAACCAGGGGTCCACGCCGGTAGCACGCTGGATCCGTTCGACGGGAATCCCCCGGCGCAGTGCTGCTTCCAAGTGGAAAGGCCGGTCGGGCGTGGCGACGGCCGCCCGCCGAACCAGCTCGTCATCGTCCCAGCCCTCGAAGAGCGACTCGCCTGGATCGCAGTTGAGCCCCGCACGACCTGTCTCGAGGGACCGCAGGCCTTTTTGGAGCGATTCGGGGAACGTCCGGCCGATGGCCATGGCCTCGCCCACCGACTGCATGCGGGTCCCCAGCACGTCAGGAACGCCGGGGAACTTTTCGAACGCCCATCGCGGGATCTTGGTCACCACATAGTCGATGGACGGCTCGAAGCTCGCCGGCGTCGCCCCGGTGATGTCGTTGACGATCTCGTCGAGCGTGTAGCCGACCGCCAGGCGCGCTGCGATCTTGGCGATCGGAAACCCGGTGGCCTTGGAGGCCAGTGCGCTGCTGCGGCTCACCCGAGGGTTCATCTCGATCACCACCATGTCGCCGCCCTCGGGGTTGATCGCGAACTGGATGTGGGAGCACCCGGTCTCCACGCCGATGCGCCGGATGCACGCGAACGCGGCGTCGCGCATCGCCTGGAACTCCACGTCGGACAGCGTCTGGGCCGGTGCAACGGTTATCGAGTCACCGGTGTGCACGCCCATGGGGTCGAGGTTCTCGATCGAGCACACCACGACGCAGTTGTCCGCCCGGTCTCGCATCACCTCGAGCTCGTACTCCTTCCAACCTGCGATCGAGCGCTCGATCAGGATCTCCGACACCGGGCTGGCAGCGAGGCCGGCCGCGGCAAGCGAAGCGAACTGCTCGGCGTCGGCCGCGATGCCCGTGCCCGCGCCGCCGAGGATGTAGGAGGGCCGCACTATAAGCGGGTAGCCAATCCTTTCACCTACGTCGAGGGCCTCGGCCAGCTCGTAGGCGAACCCCGATTCGGGAACGGCCAGGCCTATCTCGGTCATCGCGGCCTTGAAGCGGTCCCGGTTCTCGGCGGTGGATATCGCCTCCGCGTCGGCGCCGATCATCTCGACCCCGAACGCCGCCAGCACGCCCTCGCGCGACAGCGACATCGCCAGGTTGAGCGCGGTCTGGCCGCCGAGGGTCGCCAGCACCGCATCGGGCCGCTCCCGCTCGATGATCGCGGTCAGGACCTCGGTCGTGAGGGGCTCGACATACGTGCGGTGCGCGAACCCAGGGTCGGTCATGATCGTGGCGGGGTTGGAGTTCGCCAGGACCACCCGGTAGCCCTCGGCGCCGAGAGCCCGGCAGGCCTGGGTCCCTGAATAGTCGAACTCGCACGCCTGGCCGATGACGATCGGGCCGCTGCCGATGACCAGGATCGAGCTCAGGTCCTCGCGCCTGGGCACTTCAGGCGCCCGCCGCCATGAGCGCCTCGAACTCCTCGAACAGGTAGCGCGAGTCGTGCGGGCCGGGCCCGGCTTCGGGGTGGTACTGCACGCTGAACGCAGGGACCGTCTTGGCGGCCAACCCCTCCACAACCCAGTCGTTGAGGTTGACGTGGGTGACGGCGGCCGCGTCGAGTCCGTCGGGCGCCACCGCGTAGTTGTGGTTCTGGCTCGTGATCTCGACCCTTCCCGATGCCGTACGCCGCACCGGGTGGTTGCCGCCGTGATGGCCGAATTCGAGCTTGTAGGTGTGCCCGCCGAGCGCGGTGGCCATGAGCTGGTGGCCAAGGCAGATACCAAAGAGAGGGACCCGGCCGAGGAGGCCGGCGATCGCAGTGGTGGCGTAGCCGACTGCCGAGGGGTCGCCGGGCCCGTTTGAGAGGAACACGCCGTCGGGCGAGCGATCGAGCACCTCGGCAGCGGGTGTGGCGGCGGGGACCACCTCGATGGTGGCCATACGGCCGAGGTGGCGGAGCATTGTCCGCTTGATGCCAAAGTCGTATGCGACCACCCGCAGGCGCCCGTCGCCGAAGAAGTAGGGAAAGGGGGTGGTGACCTCCTGGACCAGGTCCACTCCTTCGGTGCCGGTGGCGCGACACGCAGCTTCTTCGAGGGTGGCCGCGTCAGTCGCATCCGGACCTTCGAGAGCCCCGAAGACCCCGGGCATCGATCCCGCTTCGCGGATGTGGCGGGTCAGGCGGCGGGTGTCGACCCCAGTGATGCCGGCCACCCCGTGGCGGGTGAGGAACGCTTCGAGGGCTTCGGCGCTTCGCCAGTTGCTCGGCTTGTCGGTCAGCTGGCGGACTATGACGCCGCGGCAGTGGGGCCGCGCGCTCTCGTCGTCGTCGGGGGTCACTCCGTAGTTGCCGATGTGGGGATAGGTGAAGCAGATCATCTGGCCGGCGTAGGAGGGGTCGGTGAGGACCTCTTGGTAGCCCGACAGCACGGTGTTGAAGACCACCTCGCCCGCAGCGATCCCACCCGCCGGCGTGGCGCCGAACGCCTCCCCTTCGAAGCGGGTTCCGTCGGCGAGCACCAGCAGTGCGGGGGGCCTCGGCGCCGGCGGGCCCAGCGCCGAACGCCCCTGCCCCGGCGAGCCCTGCGCGGTGGCGCTGATGGGTCTCACCGCTGGGCCTCGCCGTCGATGACCACCGGCTCGCCCCGCAAGATGGTGTGGCGGGCCCGTCCGGTGAGCCGCCGCCCGGCGTAGGGGGTGTTGCGGCTCCGGCTCGCCAAACGCGCAGGGTCGACCACCCATTGCTGGTGCGGGTCTATGACACAAAGGTTGGCTGCGTACCCATGCGCGACGGGCCCTCCGTGATCGGGGTCCAGACCCGCGATCCGCGCGGGTCTCCACGACATCAGGGCGAGGAGACTCTCGATCGGGAGCCGCAGCTCGGTGATCCCGAGCGCCAGGGCGGTCTCGAGGCCGAGCATCCCGGGGGGAGCCTGGTCGAAGGGAGCCTCCTTGGCCTCCTGGGGGTGGGGGGCGTGGTCGGTCGCGATCGCGTCGAGGGTCCCGTCGGCGAGGCCTGCCTTCACCGCCGCCACGTCCTGGCCGGCGCGCAGCGGCGGGTTGACCTTGAACACCGGGTCATAGGACGCCACCTCGGCGTCGGTGAGGGTGAAGTGGTGTGGCGCCGCCTCGGCGGTCACCGGCAGGCCTGAAGCCTTCGCGCCCCGGATCATCGCCACCGAGCCTGCCGTGGAAAGGTGCAGAAAGTGCACGGGGGTCCCGGTGAGCCGGCACAGCGCCAGGTCCCGCATCACCATCAGCTCCTCGGCCTCGGCGGGCTGGCCAGCGAGGCCGAGGCGGATCGACCACTCCCCCTCGTGCATCTGGCCACCGCTCGCCAGCGAGGCGTCCTCGCAGTGTTGGGCGAGCGTGACGCCCAAGGCGCCGGCGTACTCGAGGGCTCGGCGCATCAGCCGGGCGTCTTGGACACCGTTGCCGTCGTCGGTGAACAGGGTCACGCCAAGGGCGGCCATCTCTGCCAAAGGCGCGAGCTGGTGGCCCTGGCGCCCCACGGTGATCGCCCCGGCGACCCGCACGTCGCAGCAGGCTTGCGCGCCGAGTTCGAGGACCTGGCGCACGACCGCCGCGCTGTCGATCGCAGGCTCTGTGTTGGGCATCGCCACCACCGCGGTGAACCCGCCGAGTGCGGCAGCCCTGGCGCCGGTGTCCACGGTCTCGGCCTCTTCCAGACCTGGCTCGCGCAGGTGCGCGTGCAAGTCGACCAGCCCGGGGGCGACCACGCAACCCGTGGCGTCGAGGACGACGGTGCCGGCGGGAACCGCCCCGAGGCGAGGCCCGACCGAGGTGACGAAGCCGTCCTGGACGAGTACGTCGGCCTCACGGGTTCCCGTCGAGTCGACCACCGTGCCGCCTCTGATCGCGACGATCGGCGGGTTACGGGGCGCCAACGCCCACCCCGGACCCGACGAGCAGGTAGAGCACGGCCATCCTGACCGCTACTCCGTTGGCCACCTGTTTGGTGATGACCGAGCCTGGCAGCTCCGCCACCTCAGCCGCCATCTCGACCCCCCGGTTGACCGGTCCCGGGTGCATGATCAGCGCCCCCGGTGCCAGCGTGTCGGCACGCTGGCGGGTCAGGCCGAAGGTGGCGGTGTACTCGCGAAGCGACGGGAGCAGCGCTTCGGTCATCCGCTCGCGCTGGAGGCGCAGGACGTAAACGACGTCAAGCTTGGGCAGTACTTGGTCGATGGCGGTGGAGACCTCGACGGGCCAGCCGGCCAGGGAGGCCGGCAGCAGGGTGGGCGGCGCGACGAGCATCACCTCGGCACCCAGCGCGCTGAACGCCAGCACGCCGCTGCGGGCCACCCGGCTGTGGCGGATGTCGCCCACTATCCCGATTCGCAGCCCCGCCAGCATCTTGTCGCCGGCTCCCCTCAGCCCGAGGCACTGGCGGATGGTGTACACGTCGAGGAGGGCCTGGGTGGGGTGCTCGTGGCCGCCGTCGCCCGCGTTGACAACCGCCGCGCCGTGCAGCCAAGCGGCCACCTGCCAGGGCACGCCGGCGGTGCGGTGACGCACGACGACTGCATCGATTCCCATGGCCTCGACCGTCTCGACGGTGTCGCGAAGGGACTCACCTTTGTTCACCGAGGAAGTTGAGGCGGCGAAGCTCATGACGTCGGCGGACAGCCGGCGCGCGGCGGCCTCGAAGCTCAGCCTGGTGCGCGGCGAGTCCTCGAAGAACAGCGAGACCACGGTCTTGCCCCGTAGGGCCGGGACCTTCGGGAGCGCGCGGGAGCTGACCGTCACGAAGCTGTCGGTGAGGTTCATCACCTCGCCGATCCCCTCGACCCCGAGGTCTGCGACCGACAGGAGATGGCGCGCCGTCACTGGGCCGCCGTCACTGGGCCACCGTCACTTGACCACCACGTCGCCGATCACGACGCCGGCTTCGCTCACGTCGACCATCTCGTCGCGGCGGGTGGGGAGGTTCTTGCCCACATAATCCGGACGGATCGGTAGCTCTCGGTGGCCGCGGTCGACCATCACCGCGAGCTGCACGCTGCGGGCCCGGCCATAGTCGGCAAGGGCGCCGAGCGCGGCGCGAACCGTCCTGCCAGTGAACAGCACGTCGTCTGTCAGTACCACCGTGCGCGCCGTCAGGTCCACCGGTATGGAGGTTGCCGCTTCGGGCAGCACCGGTCGCAGTCCGATGTCGTCGCGGTAGAACGCCACGTCCAGGGTCCCCACCGGGACCTCCTCGCCCGACACCTGCTCCATCACCTCAGCCAGGCGGGAGGCGATCCAGACCCCACCGGTCTGCAGGCCGACCAGCACGAGCCCCGCAATGCCGTGGTTTCGCTCTATTACCTCGTGGGCCATCCGCCACGTGGCGCGGCGAACATCCTCCGGCTCCATGACCGTGGTCCGGGGAACGAAAACGCCCCCGTAAGGGGGCGCCAGGGAACGTTCACGCTCGGCCAATCGGGTTCCTCCAGGTCCGTGCCAGCCTCACAGGACTGGCTTCACGGCAGGCCGCGTCTTGCGGTCGAGAGAAGCCTAGTCGCTGGGCTGAGGGCGAGTGGCAGCTGCGATCGCAGCGAGGATCCCGTTGACGAATCGCCCCGACTCCTCGGTCGAGTACTGCTTCGCCAGCTCCACCGCCTCGGATATCACCACCCCGGTCGGCACGTCGGGGCGTGCCAGCAGCTCGTAGGTGGCCATCCGCAGCAGGGTCCGGTCGATCACCGGCATCCGGTCGACGGTCCAGTCGATGGCGTTGCGACCGAGGATCGAGTCGATCTCGGGCAGCATGCGGGCGACGCCGGCCACGATGTCGGACGCATAGTCGTCGGGCTCCACAGGGAGCTCAGACATCACCTGAGCCGGCTCGAGATCCTTCGCCAAGGCTTCATAGAGCAGCCCCAAGGCGCGCTCGCGCGCGCGCCGCCGGCTTCCCACGGCCACTTCGAGCCGCCCGGCGCTTCTCAGGACCCCGCGCGGGTCAGGTACTCACCGCTACGGGTGTCGACTTTGATCCTGTCCCCCGGGTTGACGAACAGCGGGACCTGTAGCGCAAGGCCGGTCTCGAGCGTGGCGGGCTTCCGGGCGCCCGACACCCGGTCGCCCTGGACCCCCGGCTCGGTCTCGGTGACGGTCAGCTCGACGGCCGCGGGCAGTTCCACGCCCACGATCTCCCCGTCGTACATCTGCAGCACCGCCGAGTCACCCTCCTTGAGGAACTTCGCCGAAGGGCCGAGGCTCGCTCGGGAAGTACTCAGCTGCTCGTAGTCGGCGTTGTCCATGAACACGTAGTCGTCGCCCTGGAGGTATAGGTACTGCATCTCCCTCTTGTCAACGACGGCCTGCTCGAGCTTCTCGTCCGCCCGGTAGGTCCGCTCTATGACCGCGCCCGTCCTCACGTTCTTCAACTTGGTGCGCACGAAGGCACCACCTTTGCCCGGTTTGACGTGCTGGAACTCCACGACCGAGCAGAGGCCCTCGGGGAGGTCGAGGGTCATTCCGTTTTTCAAGTCGTTGGTCGACACTGCAGGCATGTGGGGGTCCTCGGGGGCTGATCGGGCTGGGGGATGGGTGGGGTCAGGACTTCGGGTAGAGCGTCAGGGCGGCGCAGCCAGCTTCGGTCACCACGACGGTGTCCTCGATGCGCACGCCACCGACGCCCGGCAGGTAGACGCCGGGTTCGACGGTGACCACGTGGCCGCAGGCCAGTGTATCTGTCGAGGTCGCGGCCACCGCCGGGGCCTCATGTATCTCGAGGCCCACGCCGTGACCGGTGCCGTGTACGAAGCGCTCCGCCCACCCCGCGGCCTCGATGACCTCGCGGCACGCGCTGTCCACCTCCTTCGCCGCCACCCCCGCCCGCACGGCCGAGACGCCGGCTGCCTGGCTCGCCACGACCACCTCGAACACCCGTCGGAGCCCGCTGTCGCGCAGCTCACCCAGCGAGAGTGTCCTCGTGGTGTCCGAGCAGTAGCCGTCGAACCTGGCCCCGAAGTCCACCACCACTGCCTCGCCCTCCTCGATCGCCCTGCCCGTCGGGCGATGATGGGGCTTGGCCGCGTTCGGCCCCGACGCGACGATCGTCTCGAACGACGGTCCGCTCGCCCCGAGCTGGCGCATCCGCGAGTCGATGGCCAGCGCCAGCGCCGCCTCGGTGGTGCCCTCGTCGAGCAGGTGGCATACCTCCCCGAGCGCGCGATCGGCTATGGCCGCGGCGCGCGCCATGCGGGCGAGCTCACCCGGGTCCTTCACCCGCCGCAGACCCTCCACCAGGCCCTCGGTCGCGACCAGCTCGATTCCGGGGAGCCACTCCTCGGCGAGCCGGTGCTGCTGTGCCCAGCTCACGTGGCGGGCTTCGACCCCGAGGCGGGTCACCCCCGCGGCCTTGGCCGTCCCGGCGAGCACGTCGCCCTGGCGGCCCGCCGGCACCACCTCGACGCGCGACTCGACCCCGACGGCTTCGAGCTGGTCCCGAGCCTGGGTGCCGTAACGACCGTCGGTCAGAATCACCGTGCCCTCCGGCAGCACGACGAGCATCCCCGCCGTGCCCCAGAAGCCGCTGAGGTAGCCGACATTGGTGAGGCTCGTCACGAGCAGCGCCTCGAGCGGCGGCGACGCCTCGGCCATAGAGAAGCGGAGCCGCTCGCCCCGGCTTGCCACGTCCATGGCTGGCAACGGCCCGTCGAGGCTCATGGCCCGTCCAAGGTCACGGCCCCGGCCCTATTCATCGACCCGCAGGGCTCATCGCCCGGCTCCTCGCTCCCCGGCCAGTCCGATCAGCCTCGCGACCGCCGCGATGGCCACGGGGTAGCCGGCGGCCCCGAGGCCGGCGACGGTGCCGGTGGCGATCGACGCGACCACGGACAAATGCCGCCAGCCCTCCCGGACAGCAGGGTTCGACAGGTGCAGCTCGATCACTGGGCCGTCGAAGGCGGCGAGTGCATCGTGGAGGGACCAGGCGTAATGGGTCAGTGCGCCGGGGTTGATGACTATGCCCGCCGCCACCCCCCGGGCGGCGTGGATGGCGTCCACTAGATCCCCCTCGTGGTTGGACTGCACGTGGCGCAGCCCCATCCCGAGCGACTCCGCCTCAGCTGTAGCGGCCTCGACTAGGTTCGCCAGGGTATCGGGGCCGTACACGTCGGGCTCGCGCTCGCCGAGAAGCCCGAGGTTGGGCCCCGACAGCAGCAGCACCTCCATCCGGCCGCCTCCCGCCCCCAGGCTCACGGCGCCAGCTCCGCCATCGCGGAGCGAACCGCCTCGGGCGGCACTCCCTCGACGACCTCCAGGCCCCGCGGACCATCCAGGACGAACGTCAGCCGCCCGTTGAGCGCCTTTTTGTCCCGCGCCATCGTGGCCAGCAGCTCCTCGGGGTCCGCCCCGGGCGGCAGGCGGTCCGGGAGGCGGTAGGCGCGAACGAGCTCCTCGTGCTCGGCGACGCGGTTGTCGCCGATGCGGCGGAGCCGGCGCGCGAGGCGCGCGGCGAAGACCAGACCGATCCCCACCGCCTCGCCGTGGCAGAGGCCATGGCGGCCGGCGGTCTCCAGGGCGTGGGCGAGGGTGTGGCCGTAGTTGAGCAGTGCCCGCCCGCCCTGCTCGGTCTCGTCGGCGGAGATCACCGCCGCCTTGCAGGCAACGCACTCTGCGACGGCCTCCTCGAGGGGCAGCTCCCCCAGCTGTTTGACCCCGAGGAACGCGTACTTGGCCATCTCGCCCAGCCCGCTGCGGTACTCCCTCTCGGGCAGGGAGGCGAGCGTGTCGGTGTCGCAGAGGACCGCCAAGGGTTGCCAGAACGAGCCCACCAGGTTCTTGCCCTCGGGGAGGTTCACGGCGGTCTTGCCGCCGATGGCCGCGTCTATCTGGGCGAGGAGGGTCGTCGGGACGTTGATCAGCCCCACTCCCCGGTGGTACACGGCGGCGGCGAACCCTGCCGTGTCGGTCACCACCCCGCCGCCGACGGCCACCACCACGTCCGCGCGGGTGAGGCCCATAGCCACAAAACCCCGACAGAGGCCCTCCACCGATCCGAAGCTCTTTGCCTCCTCCCCGCCGGCGAGGTCGAACTCCTCGTACTCCACGCCGGGGTCGACGTCCACGCCGATGCCGGCTTGGGTGACGACCGCAGCCCTGCGGGCTCCGGCAGGCAGCACGTCCGCCAAGCGGTGACGTGCCCCCCCGCCGACCACCACCGGGTACGACCGCGTCCCGAGCTCGACGTTGATCTCACGCATGCACGCCGCCTCTGGCGGCTACCAGGCCGGCGATCTGGGTCGCGATCTCTCCCGGCGGGTGCTGATCGGAGTCGATCACCACCTCGGCAAGCTCCGCGTACAGCGGCGTGCGTTCCTCGGCGAGGCGGACCAGGGACGCCGCCGCTGACTCCCTGGAAGCTCTGGCGTCGAGCAGCGGCCGGCCCTCGCCGTCCCCTACCCTCTGCCCCAGTGCCGTCGGCTCGGCCCGGAGCCACACCACCAGGCCGGCCTCGCGGATACGCCGGCGGTTGTCGGGGTCGAGCACGGTCCCTCCTCCACAGGAGATCACCGCGGGAGCGTCCGAGGCGGCGGCCTCGGCCAGCACCCGGGCTTCCTCCGCACGAAAGGCCGCCTCGCCGCGCTGGCGCCAGATCTCCGGGACGGTGTTGCCGGTGCTGCGAAGGATCTCGGCGTCGCTGTCGAGGTACGGCCAGCCCAGGCGTTCCGCCAGGAGAGATCCGACCGTCGACTTGCCCGAGCCCATCATGCCGATCAGCACGACGCGCGGCGGGTGGCGCAACGGCATGGCCTACCCCAGCCCGCGCAGGTAGGCGTCCCGGTTGCGCACCATCTCGGTCAGCGAGTCGCCGCCGAACTTCCGCAGTGCCTCGCCAGCCAGCACGAGCGCCATCATCGTCTCGGCGACCACGCCCATGGCCGGGACAGCGGTGACGTCAGTGCGCTCCTTGAACGACACCGTCTCCGCCTTCGTCTCGGTGTCCACGGTCTTTAGCACGGGACGGTTCAGCGTGGCCAAAGGCTTCATCGCGACCCTGGCCACGACCGGCTCGCCGTTGCTGATCCCGCCCTCCACCCCGCCGCTCCAGTTGGACTCACGCCGATAGCCCCGTGCCTCGGCGTCCCAGCCGATCGGGTCGTGGGCCTCCGATCCCCGCCGGGCGGCGACGTCGATGCCGTCGCCGATCTCCACCGCCTTGACCGCCTGGATGCTCATCATCGCCTGCGCCAGCAGGCCGTCGAGCTTGCGGTCCCAGTGCACGTGGCTCCCGAGACCCACCGGAACGCCGTAGCCGATCACCTCTGCGACCCCGCCGAGGGAGTCGCCGACCTTGGCGGCGGCCTTGATCTCAGCGACCATGGCGGCCTCGGCGTCGGGGTCGAAGCAGCGCACCTCCGAAGCATCCACCGCTGCGAGGTCCTCGGGCGCCGGCCGGGCCTGCGCCTTCGAAGCGATCGGTCCCAAGGCCACGACGTGGGAGATGACGGAGATCCCGAGCTCGGCCAGCAGCGCCTTGGCCACCGCACCTCCCGCCACCCTGGCAGCGGTTTCGCGGGCCGATGCACGCTCGAGCACGTCGCGGGCGTCCACCAGGCCGTACTTCTGCATGCCGGCGAGGTCGGCGTGTCCCGGGCGCGGCTTGGTGAGCGGCCTGGCGCTGCGCCCCGGCGCCGGCGACATCTCCTCGGTCCACTTCGGCCACTCGGTGTTGGCGATCTCGATGGCAACGGGCGACCCCAGCGTGCGGCCGTGACGAACACCTGCGAGGAGGGTGAGCTCGTCCTGTTCAAAGCGCATCCGCGGCCCCCGCCCGTAGCCCAGCCTGCGGCGGGCCAGCTCCGCGCCGACGGCGGCGGCCGTGATGGACAGGCCTGCGGGCAGCCCCTCGACGATCACCACGAGGCCCCGGCCGTGCGATTCCCCAGCGGTCAGGAAACGCAGCATCGGGCCAGCGTACTGCCCGGTCCCGCCGCGGCCACGACCAGCCCGACGAGACAGGTTCGGCCCGACAAGACTGTCACCTCGTGGGCGCGATCGTGACGGCAAGTTGCGCCGCACTCGGCCTCGCCGCAGGCGCGCCTCTCGGCGCGATGGCAGCGCGGGCAGCGCGGGACCGGGATGGCCCACACGGCGCCGCGCTGCGCACGGTCGTCCCTGTCGCGACCGGCGTGGCCTTCGCCTTGACCGCGGCGCGCTTCGGCACCAGCTGGACCCTGCCCGGCGAGCTGGCCTTCGTCGGCGCGCTGGTGGCGCTCGCCGCGTCGGACATCGAGACCTACCTGCTTCCGGTGCGGATCCTTTATCCCGCGGCCGCGCTCACCGCCGCCGGGTTGGCCCTGGCGGCGGGTGTCACCTCCCGGTGGGGACGCTTCGGTGTCGCGCTGGCGTGCGGCATCGGCGCGGCGAGCCTGCTGTTCGCCATCCACGCCTTCCGGCGGGAGTGGATGGGTTTCGGCGACGTGCGTCTGGCCGGCTTGGTCGGTCTCGGGCTGGGATGGGTGTCTCCCCTCGACGTGCTGGTCGGCCTGGTCCTCGCCAACCTCGCCGGCACGCTCGTGGGCGTGGCCCTGATGGCCGCGGGGCGAGCCGGGTGGCGGACGAGGCTCCCCTACGGGGCGTTCCTGGCCCTTGGAGCCATCGCCGCCCTTGTCGTCCCGGTGGGCGCAGGGCTCTAGGTGGCCGCCGCCGCGGCAGCCAGCATGGCTTCCAGCGGAGCCGGGAGCCCGGTCCAGGCGCTGAACTGGCGCGCGGCTTGGTGCACGAGCATCCCGAGCCCGTTGATCGTGGCCGTCCCTCGGGCCGCGGCGGCGCCCAGCAGCGGCGTGGTCGAGGGCGAGTAGACCAGGTCAACCACGAGCTGACCTGGGTGGAGCCCGCGGGCGTCCACGTCGAAGGGCACGCCCGGGCTGGTCATGCCGACCGGAGTGGCGTTGACCACCAGGTCCGCACCGGCGAGTTCTCCGACGGTCGCGCGGTGCCCAGCGTCGCCCGCCAGCCCGACGCACTGCGAGACCGCCGCAGCGCGCCGTCCGACCACCCCGATCGATGCCACACCGGCGCCGGCGAGGGCGAGCGCCACTGCGCGGGCGGCGCCCCCAGCGCCGAGCAACAGCACCCGCCGGCCGCGCAGGTCGTCGTGGCCGGCGGCGGCCAAGGCGTCTAGGAACCCGTCACCGTCGGTGCTGTCGCCGACCAGCTCGCCGCCAGTGCGGATGATCGTGTTGACCGCTCCCAGGCGCGCTGCGACCGTGGTGAGACAGTCGACCTCCTTCGCGACCGCCGCCTTGTGGGGCATGGTGACCGAGAGGCCGCTGAGGCGCAGGGCGCGCATGGCGGCCACGGCCTCCGCCGCTGCGCCGACGGGAACCGGGAACGCCACGTGGACCCAGTCGATGCCGGTGGCGTCAAAGGCGGCGTTGTGCAGCACTGGGGACAGCGAGTGCGATACCGGGTCACCGATCACGGCAGCCACCCGGGTGGCGCCGGTCAGCAAAGGTGGGCGGCCCGGCAGGCGACGGTGAGCTGCTTGAACCCCTCATTGGTGGAGGCGAAGCCCAGTTGACCGTCGGGGTTCACCTCGACGAAGTACAGGTAGCTCGTGGCCGGAGGGGAGATGGCGGCCTGGAGTGACGGGATCCCGGGGTTGGATATCGGGGTGGGTGGCAGGCCCTTGTTGGCCCTGGTGTTGTAGGGGTTCACCTGGTTGTAGTTGACGTGGGCGGGGTCTAGGCCGGGATTCCTCTGGCGCAGTGCGTACACGAGGGTGGAGTCCGCTCCGAGTGGCCTCGCCGCCTTCAGCCGGTTGTACAGGGTGCTCGCCACCGGGCCACGATCGGAGTCGAGCTTTGCCTCCCTCTCGACGATCGAGGCCACGATCACCACTTGGTAGGGCGTGTAGCCGAGGGTCGCTGCCCCCTGAGCGAGCCCGAGGTTGTCAGCCTCCGAAACGAAGCGGTCGACCATCTCCTGGAGCACACGCGCTTCGCTGTCGCCCTGCTTGACGTCGTAGGTGGCCGGAAAGACGAGCCCCTCCAGGTCGTTGGAGGAGCTCGGCTCACACGGGCTGCGAACGGCCCCGGTGCTCGCCGCGGCGAGGAACCTCGCCGCCGACAGGTGCAGCCCCGGCAGGGCGGCCAGGCGCGAAGCGATCGGGTCGAGCGTGTAGCCCTCGGGCACCGTCAGCCTCTCTGTGAGGTTCACGGGGCCAGCTTCGAGGGCCTTGATCACCGA
>JBPCRR010000248.1:0-10726 GCA_050996645.1 Acidimicrobiales bacterium
GCTCGGCGTTCCTACCAGCTTCCTGGCCCACGGGGAGCCCAAGGCCATCCTGGCCCAGCTCGGCCTCGACGGACCTGGGATCGCGGCGGCGGTGGTCAAGGCGCTGCCCCGCCCCGCCGACATCGAAAGCCAATAGGGAATCACCCAGCCTGCATCGCAATGTGTTTTCGAGCGCATCTGGGTGATAGAATCCGTGCATGCGTACGACGGTAGAGTTGGACAGCGACACCGGCCGGGCGGTCGGCCAGCTCCGCCGGCAGCGGGGCATCGGCGTGTCCGAAGCGGTCAACGAGCTCATCCGCCGGGGCTTGATGCAGCGCGGCCCGACGACGTCGTTCAAGCAACGCACCGCAAAGCTTGGGCTTCGCATAGACGTGTCCAATGTGGCCGATGCCCTGGAGACCCTCGACGGCGTCCACGGGCGTTGATGCTCGTCGACGCCAACATCCTCCTATACGCCGTCGACGAGGGGAGCCGGTTCCACCTGGCCAGCCGGTCGTGGCTCGAGGAGGCCCTCAACGGCGAGCGGCGGGTGGGGTTGCCCTGGATATCGTTGACCGCGTTCGTCCGGATCGCCACCCATCCGCGGGCGCTGGAGAGCCCCCTGTCACCTGGGGCCGCCTGGACGTTTGTCGAGGAGTGGTTGGACGCGGCGGCGGCCTGGATTCCCGAGCCGGGCCATTCGCACGCCGATATCCTCGGCCGACTGATCCGAGACCTCGACCTGCGCGGTAACCTCGTGAGCGATGCCGCCCTCGCCGCGCTCTGCGTCGAGCACGGCCTTCAGGTGGTGAGTGCCGACTCGGACTTCGCTCGTTTCCGGGAGGTCTCTTGGTTCAACCCTGTGGCCCAGTGACGACGTCCGCCGCCCACATCGCCGCTCTGCGCCGCGAGGGAGAGCTCCTGGCCGGCGCCGCCGAGGACGCCCTCGACCGCGCGGTGCCGACCTGTCCCGGATGGGACATGGCCGCGCTGGTGGGGCACACAGGCGGCGTGCACCGTCGGGTCGCCAATCTCGTGACGTCGGGAGGCGGACCCCCGAGCGGGCCCCGGGACCAGTCGTACCCCAACGACGCCGGGGAGCTCCTGGCGTGGTACCGGGAGGGCCTCGACACGCTGGTCGACGCGCTGGCGGGCTGCGACCCCAACGCCGAGTGCTGGACCTGGGCGGGGCCACGGAGGTGGTCGTGGTGGTGCCGGCGGATGTCGGAGGAAACGGTCGTGCACCGCGTGGACGCCCAGATCGCGCGGTTCGGGGCACCGGTGGAGCCGATCGACCCGGCGGTCGCGCTTGACGGCGTGGAGGAGTACCTGGAGGAGTTCCTCACCGGGAGGCTCCGCGATGGCGAGATCGAGCGCCCCCCCGGCACCCTTCACCTGCACGCCACCGACGGCGGAGAAGCCGGCGGGGAGTGGTGGCTGGACTTCGGCGACAGCGAGCTGGGCCTCCGGCGTGAGCACTCCAAGGCGGACACGGCCGTGCGGGGCAGTGCCGCGGACCTGCTGCTGTGGCTGTGGAACCGGCGGACGCCCGCCGAGGCCGGCCTCGAAGTGTTCGGGTCGACCGACGTGCTCGACGCGCTGCGCCGGCTCGCGATCTGATCCCGGCTACTGCAGGGGCGGCGGCAGCGGCTCGAGCAGCTCCGGGCCGTCGTGGTCAACCTTGTTGACCCGGGTGCTCACGGGGAACGCTTCGAACCACTTCGCCGGCGCCGGGCACAGGAGCTTGGTCAGCACCGCGGGGTCCTCGACGGTGGGGTCGAGCCAGGTGTCCCACTGCGCGTGGCCGAGCACCACCGGCATGCGGTCGTGGATGGGGGCGAGCGCCTCGTTGGCCTCGGTGGTGACGATGGCGCAGGTCCGCAGCGGCTCGCCATCGGGGTCATCGCGGTCCCGCCACAGCTCCCACAACCCGGCGAACGCCATCGCCTCGCCGTCCTTTCGCCTAATGGCCCACGGCAGCTTGGACGCCCGCTTCGGCTCCCCCGACGGTGGCGGCCGGCGCTGCCACTCGTAGAAGGCGTCGGCCGGGATGATGCAGCGCCGGCGCTGAAGAGCCTTGCGGAAAGCTGGCTTGGTGGCGATCCCCTCCGCCCTGGCGTTGATCAAGCGATTGCCGACCGACGGATCCTTGGCCCAGGAAGGGACCAGGCCCCAGCGGTACGTGCCGAGCAACCGGGTAGCTCCTTTCCCCACCTCTGATTTCCCCACCTCTTGCTCGCCCTCGGCAGGCCGCCGCCGCGCGGCGACGGCGTACACCGGGAGAGAGGGAGCGACGTTGTAGCGCGCCGGAAGCGGGTCGGTTCGCACCTCGTCAACCCCATAGGTCGCCGCCAGGTGCTCCAGCGTCGAGGTGGACGTGAATCGACCACACATCAGCCGGCGGTGACCACCTCGAAGGCGCCCTTGGCGTAGGCCGTTCGCAGCACCTTCTTGTCGAACTTGCCCACGCTGGTCTTCGGGATGCTGTCCACGAATGCCCAGCGCTCGGGGACCCACCACTTCGCCACCCGGCCGGCGAGCCACGACCGCAACTCCTCGGCGGACACGCTCGACCCCTCGGAGCGGACAACCACGGCCAAGGGGCGCTCGCTCCACTTCTCGTCCGGCACGCCTATCACCGATGCCTCGACCACCTCGGGGTGGGCCATGATCTCGCCCTCCAGGCCGACCGAGGAGATCCACTCGCCGCCGGACTTGATCACGTCCTTCAACCGGTCGCTTATCTGCAGGAATCCGTAGTCGTCGATGGTGCCGATGTCGCCGGTGCGCAGCCAGCTGTCGGAGAACTTCTCGGGCGCCGGGTCGTTGAAGTAGCCGGCGGTGATCCAGGGCCCGCGCACCTGGATCTCACCGCTGGTGGTGCCGTCCCAAGGCGCCTCCTCACCGCTGTCGGTCACGATCCGCAACTCGACGCCTGGCACCACCCGGCCCGTCTTGGTCCGCCAGCCCAGGTCGTCAGGGGCGGCCTCCGCGGGCGGCTCGCTGGTCGCGCACACCGGGCTGGTCTCGGTCATCCCCCACCCCTGGATCATGCGCACGCCGAGCTTGTCGTACTCCTCGACGAGCGACCGGGGCATCGCCGACCCCCCGCTGACGACGAGCTTCAACGACGACAGGTCCACGCCCGGATTGGACTTGGCGTGGCGCGCCAAGTCCGCCCATATGGTGGGCACGCCGGCGGACAGCGTCGGCCGGCTGGAGCCGATCAGCTTCCCCAGGGCCTCGCCCTGCAGGAAGCGGGCGGGCATGACCATGTCGCAACCCGTCATCCACGCGGTGTAGGGGTAGCCCCACGCGTTGACGTGGAACATCGGCACGATGATCAGCGCCCGGTCCCGGCCGGTGAAATGCAGCCCGCCGCAGTTGTTGGTCGCGAATGCATGCAGGACCGTGGAGCGGTGGCTGTACACCACGCCCTTCGGGTCGCCGGTGGTCCCACTCGTGTAGCACATCACCGCCGCTTGGAGCTCGTCGAGCTGTGGCCAGTCGAACCCCGGCTCTTCGGCGGCGAGGATGTCCTCGTAGCTGCACACCGACCGGAGGGCCGACTTGACGTCGTCGCCTACGGGAGCGCCGTCGTCGACCACCACGTAGTGCGACACGCTCTTCAGCTGGTCGGCGACCGCCGCAAGCGCCGGCAGGACAGTCGAGTGCACGAGGATGACTTTGTCAGCGGCCTCGTTGACGATGTGGACCAGCTGCTCGGGGAAGAGCCGGACGTTGAGGGTGTGCAGCACCGCCCCCATCGACGGCACCGCCAAGTACGCCTCGAGATGTTCGGAGGTGTTCCACATGAAGGTGGCGACCCGGTCGCCGTCGCCGACACCGAGGCGGGACATCGCTGCGGCCAGGCGCCCGGCGCGCTCGGCCACGTCTGCGAACGTCGCCGCCTTGGTACCAGTGCCGTCGTAGGTGAGCACCTGGCTGCGGCGATGGACCCGCTGACCATGCCGGAGGAGCATCGATACGGTCAGCGGAAAGTCCTGCATCGTGCTCAGCACTTGCTTTTCCTCCCGGTTCTGGGTGGGGGTCTGGACTCTCAGGTCCTGGGCCTTGTTCGGCGTCAGGCGTGGCGGCGCAGGAGCACGAAGCAGTCACGGCTGCTCGGGCTCAGGTAGAGGCTCGTCGAGGGTGCCATGTTGGCGAGCAGCTTGGTGACGGTCAGATCGTACGGCGGCCGACCCGGTGGCGCCGGGGTGTAGGTGAAGAAGTCGACCCACGCGGAGTTGATGTCGAGCTCCATCCCCCTCACCACGCCGGCCCTGGCCATCACCTGGGCCAGGGTGAGCGCCGACAGCGCAGGGCCGCCGACGTAGATCACCGCGCCGTTGGCGGTCTGGCCGATACCGGAGCGCCACACGAGGACCTTGCTGCCGACGGTGGAGCCCCACTTGGCGGAGTTCCCGCTCAGGACGTCGGGCACTGGCTGGCCGTTGTCGACGACGAGCGACAGGTTCTGGCGGGCGAAGACCACGCCGCCGCTCATGTTGACGTCACGGCCCCACTGACCTACGTGCAGGGTCCCCCCGGCGTCGATCCACGCGGTGGCAGCGCCGGTTCGCAACGGCCGCGCGTAGCGACCGTCGGCGTAGTAGCCGCCTTGGGCGTCTTGCATCTTGAAGCCGGAGTTGAACGCGGCCAGAAGATCGGGCCGCACCGGATAAGGGATGGGCACCTGGTTGGACCACGGCCCACCGCCGGGCTCCTGGACCCCGGCGTCGCCAACAACCTTGACGGCCTTGGTGTCGATCCATGCCAGCGCGACCACCACGCTCGTGTGCACAGCATCCGGGCGGAGGTAGGTGGCGTACATCGCCGGGGCGCCGTCGACGGCCTGGCCCACTGGCTGCCACGCTCCCTCCCCGGCGATCGGGTCAGAGGCGATGGGGACGACCGGAGCCGGCGGGGCGAGGCGCGCGGAGGCACGCGTAGGAGCGGAGGAACCCGGGGCGAGGGCACGGCGAGGGTTGCGGCCACCGCCTGTCAACTCCTGGCCAACCGCGCCGGTCGGGACCCCGCCCTTTTTGGGCTGATGGTGGGAGTAGTAGAAGTTCTCGACGTCGTTGACCAGCCAGCGGAAGTGGTGGCTGCGAAGCCATTCGGTGGAGCGGATCCCGAACGAGTCGGTCCCCGGCGCCGCGAGTGCGTCGCCATAGGAGACGAGGGTCGGCACGAGCAGGGCCACCGTGGGTATCAAGGCGAGCCAGCGCCGCCGCCTGCGCCCGGTGTTGGCGGCGCGGTGGGACCCTCGACGGGCCTGGCGCCGGCCGCCGGGCGCGTCGTTCAGGTCGTTGCGGGTGAGGGTGGCGCCGCCGGTGTCGTCGAGGTCGATGTCGATGTCCATACGGAAAACGAGGCGGGGTGTCGGGATCGGCGGTCAAGCTCGGCCGTGAGCGCTGAGCGAGGGTACCAGCCGCACCCATCGCCGGCGGGTCACCACCCAGCCCGCTCCCCAGGCTGAGCGTGCGCCCGGCAGTAGCCTGGCGGTGTCCGTCATGGCCTACTCCGCGTCAGGCACACCCGCGTCAAGCGCCATCTGGGGCGTCGCCGGCCACCGCTGGACGGCCGTCGCGCACCGCCAGCTGCTCCTCTGGGGCCCCGCCCTCCTGGCCGGCGCGCTCGCAGTTGTCGTCAACGCGCTCGGATGGCAAGGCACCGATCACGCCGCGCAGGCGTATCGCGTCGAGGAGGTGCGCCAGCACGGCCTGGTGCTCTGGGACAGCGGGTGGTACGGCGGGAACTACCCCCTGAGCTACAGCGTGGTCTTCCCCCTGCTCGGAGCCCTGCTCAGCCTGCCGGTGGTCGCGGTTCTGAGCGCCGCGGCCGCAACGGGTGCATTTGACCGCCTGGTCACGAGCGCGTTCGGGTCCCGGCCCCTCGGCAGCTGGTACTTCGCGGTCTCGACGGTCCTTCCCGTCGCCATCGGCCAGCTCCCGTTTCTCTGCGGCGAGGCTGCGGGCCTGGCAGCGGTGCTCGTGCTTGCGGGGCGCCGGCGAAGCCGCCCTGCGCGGCGGCTGGCAGCGGTGGCCCTCGGAGTGTTCGCCGCGCTGTGCTCTCCGCTGGCGGCGGCGTTTTTGATCCTGGCGTGCCTGGTGTGGGCGGGCGTGTCGTACGCGTCGGGCAAGCGCGCGTCCGGAGACCACGCCTCGGGAGACCACGCCTCGGGAGACCCCGCCTCGGGAGACCATGGCGGCTGGCACCCGCTGGCCTCGCACTCCCGACCGGCGGTCATCGCATTGGCGGTGGCGGCTGCCGCCGTGGTCGGGGTGCTGGCGGTGGTCTTCCCCGGGACGGGTTCGTTCCCGTTCCCCTGGTCGGGGCTGCCCGGTCCGCTGCTGCTGTGCGCGGTGCTCGCCCTGCCCCTCCTCGGAGCGGCGCCGGTCATCCGCTGGGCCGCGTTGGTCTACGCGCTCGCGTGCCTGGCGTCGTTCCTGATCCCCAACCCCCTCGGGGGCAACGCCCCGCGCCTCGGAGCCGCCGTGGGCGTGCCGCTGCTCGCGTGCATCCTGACCCGCAGGGGCGCCGCCGTCTCGTGGGCGACGTGGACGAACAAATCCCCCAAGATCGTCGTCGCATCGGTGCTCGTGCCGTTCGTGATCTGGCAGTGGGCGCCGGGCATGCAGGTCGATACCTCGGGCGCCAGCACCCAGGCAGCGCTGCAACGTCTCTACCAACCCCTCATCGCGCAGCTTGCGCGCCGTGAGGCGGGCCCAATGCGGGTGGAGGTCGTACCGACCAAGGACCACTGGGAGGCGGCGTCCCTCGCCCCGCAGATCTCCCTGGCGAGAGGTTGGGAACGACAGCTCGACATCGCCGACGACCCCCTCTTCTACGGCCCGGGTGGCCTCACGCCGGCGAGCTATAGGCAGTGGCTCGTGGACAACGGGATCCAGTGGGTGGCCCTGCCTTCTGTGGCGTTGGACTACGCCGGCGAGGCAGAGGCGACCTTGCTGCGCCAAGGAGGCGTCGGGGATCTGCGCCTCGCCTGGGCGAGCCCGGACTGGCGGCTCTGGCGGATGACAGACAGCCCCGGGCTCGTCAGCGGCCCGGGGCGTCTCAGCATCCTCGGGCCCGATCACCTCGTGCTGCAGGCAGGCCGGCCGGGAACCCTCCTGGTGCGTGTCCGCTACACGGGGTACTGGCAGGTCTCCTCCGGGCAGGCGTGCGTGACGGCGAGCCCCGACGGATGGACCACCGTGGAGGCTCACAAAGCCGGCATGGTGTCGCTCACCATCTCGCTGCTGCCACACTCCTCCTCTGCCTGTCCCTGAGGTCGTCGGCGCGTCCCTGAGGCTGGACCCGGGTCAGGCCAGCATCAACGCTTCGGCGTCGAGGTCGACCACCTGCTGCGCGTGGCGGTTGACCATGGCCATGAACATCGCGTCGCCGCGCTCGGTGCGCCCCACGAGGACGGAGGCCGCGATGCCCATGAGCACCCCGTCGAAGCTGTAGCGTCGGTAGTCGTCCCAGCATCGGGACCAAGGCAGGTCGATGCCTCTGGCGGCCAGGCGCGAGTGGTACTCGCGGACCAGGTCCTCCTCGATCTCACGTCGGGTGCTCGGCTGCAGGGCGGACCCGATGAAGTAGGACACGTCGGAGAGCGCGGGCCCGGCCTTGACCGTCTGCCAGTCGAGCACCGCGACCCTCGGGCCGCCAAAGAGCAGGTTGTCGAGACGGAAGTCGCCGTGGGTCACCGTCCAGGGCCGTGCCCGGTGGGCGAGGTAGTCCTCGGCGTGGTCGATGAGACTCTGGCACACGTCGAGGGAGCCGGGTGCCAAGGTCTCGCTGTATCGCTCCAGAAAGGTTGGGAAAAGGAGCCTCAGCAGCTCGGCCGTTCCGGCGACCGAGTCCGGGTTGGGGCGATCGAGCCACCCGAGCGCCAGCAGGCCGTCATCGGCCCATCGGGGTGAGTGCAGCGCCGCCAGCTCGGGGATGGTCGCCTCCGCCTCCTCTACGGAGCAGCCCGTGAGCTGATTGCCAGGCTGTGCCGGGGCGAGGTCCTCGAGGAGCACGGCGTAGCCCTGCGTTGCCGGGTCGAAAAGGCTGAGGTGACAGCGCGGCCGGTGCACCGCCACTGTCGCTGCCAGCTCCCGATAGAAAGCCGCCTCGATCTCATAGGTCCGGCCGACCGCGGCGGCCGCCCGGCTTGTCGCTTCAGCGGAGGGAACCTTGGCCACGACGCTGAGGGGGCCGGCGCCGGCGCGGTCCCAGCTGAGGCGGAGTCGAATGCTGTCGGAGACCATGCCGTTGCCGACGCGGGTCGCCTCGGCGGCTGTCACCGCCGCGCCGTCCGACACCGCCGCCAGGGCGGCGCTCAACCATTGCGGCGTGAGGTCCTCGACCCCGAGCGGCGCATGTGGCGCTTCCATGGTGTCCCCCAGTTGCCTGTGTCCCCCGGTCGCCTGTGTCCCCGGTTGCCTCGGCGGCGTGCCGGGGAATGGTAACCCTCGACGCGGGGCAGGATCCCCTTGTGGGCCGCTTGACTCTGCGATCACTGGCGGTGGCGGGCGCCGTCATACTGTCTGCGGGCGCTGCCCTGCCCGCTTCGGCGGGGCCGGCGTGGCCGACCTACCACGCCGATCCCGCGCGAACCGGGGCCGATCCGACCGAGGCGCCACTCTCGCCTCTGCACTCCGCCTGGTCCAACACCCTCGACGGAACCGCTTCCTACGCGCAGCCGGTGGTGGCTGACGGGCGGGTGTTCGTGGCGACCGAAGGCGACGGGGTGTTCGCGCTGGAACCCCACGACGGCCATGTCCTCTGGCAGGCTCGCGTCGGGGCTCCTTTGACCGGCGTGCAGGCGGCAACCGGTTGTGGGGACATCGACCCGCTCGGGATCACCAGCACCCCGGTGGTCGACACAGCCACCCACGTGCTCTACGTGGTCGGTGAGGTCAGCACGGGCGGGCACCCACCGGTGCACCACCAGCTGATGGGCTTCGACACCGCCTCGGGGGCAGTGGTGCTCAACGTCAGCGCCGACCCGCCCGTCAACCTGCCCGGCGAGGACCTGCACCTCCAACAACGCGGGGCGCTCACCCTGGCGAACGGCCGCGTCTACGTCCCCTACGGCGGCCTCGCCGGGGACTGCGGTGAGTACCACGGATGGCTGGTGGGCATCGACGAGCGCGCCGCGCGCCCCTGGGTCAGCTTCGACGTCACCCCCGGCCGCCAAGGCGGGGCGCTATGGGAGGCGGGGGGCCCCGCCGTCGATCCCGCCGGCAATGTCTTCGTCACCACCGGCAACCCCAACAACCCCCAGGACCCCCCGCTGGCCTATACCGAGAGCGCGCTGAAGCTCACTCCGGACCTGGCGGTGGCGGCGCACTTCCAAAGCAGCGCCGGCGGGGACGCCGACCTCGGCAGCGACACCCCGTCGTTGGTCGACAACGGGCTGCTCTTCGCAGTCGGCAAGCAGGAGATCGGTTTCGTCCTGCGCCAGTCGGACCTCGGTGAGGTCGCCGCGATAACCGGTATCTGCGGGAGCGACCCCGACGGGGCCAATGCCTACGACGCGGCCACCAACCTCCTCTACGTGCCCTGCCGCGGCGGGGGTATACAGGAGGTCGACCTCAACCACGACACCGTCGGCTGGCGCGCTGGCGGCGTCAACGGGCCGCCGATCCTGGTATCAGGCCAGTTGTGGGCGCTCGCCTACCCGAGCGGCGCCCTCCAAGAGCTCAACCCCGCGACCGGGGCTGTGGAGCAGAGCTTGCAGGTGCCTCACGGAGTTCCGACGTTCGCGTCGCCCACCGCCGCAGAGGGACTGCTGCTGATCGGCACCACCGCCGGCGTGGTCGCCTACGACGGCCCCAACGGCCCCCCTCCACCGCCGCCTCCACCGCCGCCGCCCCCGCCCTGCCCGGCCCCCACCGGCCCCGACAGCTACCGCCTGGAAGCCGCTGATGGCGGCGTGTTCAACTTCGGAGGCGCGTCCTACTGCGGCAGCCTTGGCAGCTTCCACCTGAACGCCCCTGTGGTCGCCGCGGTGGCCACCCCCGACGAGCAGGGCTACTGGCTGGTGGCCGCGGATGGCGGCGTGTTCAACTTCGGCGACGCGCCGTTCCTCGGCTCGGCGGCGAGCCTGCACCTCAACGCCCCTGTGGTTGGGGCCAGCCGGTAGGGCCAAGCCCGGCATCTACCATTCCGGTGGTGGGCACCGAGCAGGTCTCCAGATACGTCGTCGGGTTGCTCTCCACCGCCCTCGCCGGCCAGGCGGTCGTCGACCCCGCATCGGTGCTCCCCCTCTCCAGCGGGGCGTCGAGGCAGACCTGGAGCTTCGCCGCCGAGAAGCCGGACGGGATGCGCTGCCAATACGTCCTTCAGTCCCATCTCGCCGTCGCGCTTCCGGGATTCGACCCAGCTGAGGCGGGCTTGGACATGGGCGGGCAGGCGACCTTGATGAGGAAAGCCGCCGAGGCGGGAGTGCCAGCGCCGGCGGTCGTGGCCGTTGGCGAGCACGCGGGGGTGCCCTATCTGGTGACCGAGTGGCTCCCGGGCGAGGCGCTTCCGCACCGCTTGCTCCGGGACCCCGAACTCGCTCCGGGCGTGGGCCGCCTGATGCAAGACGCTGCATCCGCGCTGGCCCGCCTGCATCAGCTCGACCCGGCCGCCGCGCCACTCCCCGAACAGGACCAGCTGGCGCGCTACCGCCGGCGCCTCGACGAGATCGGCGAACCACGACCGGTGCTAGAGCTTGCCTATCGCTGGCTCGAGCTTCACC
>JBPCRR010000250.1:0-3397 GCA_050996645.1 Acidimicrobiales bacterium
GGGCGAGGTCGATCTCCCGGCGGCCGACGTCGGCCAGGGTGGTGTCGGCAAGTTTGTAGTAGGTCAAGTCGTTCCCTTTGGTCTGGCCGTGGGGCGATTAGGGTCGGGGTGCGGCCGGCGGCGCGACGACGAAGGGGTCGCCCGCCCGGCTGGGGCCTTCTGGCCCTTCCCTTCTGGTCAGCCCGACTCGCCCGGCAGCGTAGCCTTTGACGCCCAAATGAGGGCATCACTCCCGAGCCACCCGTCCGATGCAGAGCTCGGGCTGCGGTACCGTCGGATGAGTGTCCTCCAGCGACGTGCCGTCCCGCATCCTCGTGGTCACCGCCCACCCCGACGACGTCGACTTCGGCGCGGCGGGATCGGTCGCGTCCTGGACCGACGCCGGCGCCGAGGTGAGCTACTGCGTGGTGACCGACGGTGACGCCGGGGGGTTCGATCCCGCCGTTTCGCGCGAGGAGATCGCGGCCATCCGCCGGGCTGAACAGACCGAGGCGGCCAAGGCGGTCGGGGTGAGTGACCTGCACTGGCTCGGCTACCCCGACGGACGCCTGGAGGTGTCCATACCGCTTCGTCGCGACATCGCCCGGGTCATCCGCCAGGTTCGCCCGGAACGGGTGGTCACCCAGAGCCCCGAGCGGAACTGGCAGCGGATCTTCGCCAGCCACCCCGACCACCTCGCCACCGGCGAGGCGACGATGTGCGCGGTGTACCCAGATGCGAGGAACCCCTTCGCGCACCCGGAGCTGGCTATGGAGCGGCTCGAGGCTCACAACGTGGCCGAGGTGTGGCTCATGGCCACCTCCGACGCCGACGTGTGGGTGGACGTGGCGGCAACCTACGACCGCAAGCTCGCCGCCCTGCGCTCCCACGTCAGCCAGGAGACCGACAGGGAGGGTCGCCTGGGTCCGATGCTGCGGGGCTGGTTGGGAGCCAACGCGGTGGCCGCCGGCCTGGGGCCCGAAGGCCTCGCCGAGGCGTTTCGCCGGGTCGTCACCGCTTAGGCGCGGTCGTCTCGGCGAATGATCGGTCCTTGTCGACGCGCGGCTCGGTCGGCAGGCCGAGCACGCGCTCGCCGAGGATGTTGCGCTGTATCTCGTCGGTGCCGCCGCGAATCGACAGTGAGGGGCTCACGAGGAACAAGGTCTGCCACTCGTCGGGCTCGTCGCCGTCCACGGTTGCGGCCGCACCGGCTGCCTCGAGGGCGAGGGAGGCCACAGCTTTTAGGACCTGGTTGGTGCGCAACTTGGCTCACGAGTCCTCGGGGCCGGGAGGCCTGCCGGCGCGCCGGGCCTCCTGTGCCCGCATGGCGGTCCACTGGCCGATGCGCAGCTCGATGATCGCCTCTACGAGACGGTCGCGTAGCGCCGGCCTCCCCTGGAGGTTGTAGCGACGGCCGAGGGCGAGGAGCTGATCCAGCGAGACTCCGAGCCCGCCCGCAAGCGAGCCACGTTCATGCGAGAGGCAGGTTATGGCGACCCGCCAGCCCCCGCCCTCCGCCCCGATGCGGTCCGAATCGGGGATGACCACCTCGTCGAGGAACACCTCGTTGAAGTGGGCGTCGCGGTTCATCTGCACCAGGGGGCGGATCTCTACCCCCGGCGCCTGCATGTCCACTGCGAACGCCGTGATGCCGGCGTGCTTGGGCACTGTCGGGTCGCTCCGGGCGAGCAGAAGCCCCCACTTCGAGTAGTGGGCGCGCGACGTCCACACCTTGGAGCCCGAGACGCGCCAGACATCGCCGTCGCGGACCGCCCGGGCCTTCAGGTTGGCCAGGTCGCTGCCGGCGTCGGGCTCGGAGAACATCTGGCACCAGATCTCCTCTCCGTTGCGGATCTTCGGTAGCCAGCGGGCCTGCTGTTGCGCCGAGCCGTGGGCGAGGATGGTGGGACCAACCAGGCTGACGCCGACCATGAACGGGTAGAGATCCGGAGCCTGGAAGCCGCGCAGAGCCCGCGCCACGAGGTCCGCCCGGGGCTGGTCGAGGCCCATCCCGCCCTGCTCCACGGGCCACGACGGCACCGCCCAGCCGCCGGTCGCCAGGCGCCACAGATACTCGCGCCCGGCGGTCAGGTCGTCGTTGCCGGCGCCGAGCACCGTGGTCGGATCCCCTGGAGCCCGCCTGGTCAGAAGCCCGTCGAGAGCCGCTGTGACCTCGCAGACGAAGGAGGCGTCGCCGGCTCCGGGATCACCGTCGCCGTCGGCGGTGCCTCGGGACGCCTCGGTGGTCATTCGGCTGAGCCTGTCGTCATCGCCGGGAATCTCGTCATCGCCGGGAATCTACTGGCCCGGGGGGGTCCGGTCGTCGGGAGGAGGACCGCAGCAGTTCGCGGCGCAGTGGTCCGGCGACGGCCCGAGGGCGCCAAGGGCGAGGCGGGGCGACGATGGGTCCAGCCGCTCGTTGATCAGCTCCCGGATCATCGACACGAAGCGCGGGTGTGCCCCCGGCGTGGGTACCCGCACCAGCCGAAGGCCGGCAGCGGCCGCCGTGCGCGCTGCCTTGACGTCGATGTCGTAGACGACCTCCATGTGGTCAGAGACGAACCCTATGGGCGCCACCACGACAGCCGCCGGTGCCGAAGCGGCCCCTATGGCTGCCAGGCGCTCCCCGAGGTCGGGTTCCAGCCAGGCTTGGTCGGGGCGTCCGCTGCGGCTCTGGAAGACCAGCTCCCAGCGCGGCGAAGGCTCCCCGGCGCGCTCAGCGACGAGCCCGGCGGTCTCGAGCAACCGCGCTTGGTACCGGCAGGTCTGCGCCTGGGCGGCGGGGATGCTGTGGGCGCTGAAAAGCAGTGCGGCTTCTGGCCCCGCCTCCCCGCGAGCCCGCCGGAGTGCCTGCGCCCACGGTTCGACGAACCCGGGGTGGTCCGAGAACGTCCGGATCTTGTCGACCTCTGGTGCAGCGTCGCCGACGGCCGCCCGAGCCGCGGCTATGGCGTCGAGGTAGTTGCGACAGCCGCTGGGCGAGGGGTAGGCCGACGTCACCCAGGCCAGGGCGCGCGCGACGCCGTCGGACGCCATCGCCCGCACCGCGTCCTCGAGCCACGGGGCGGCGTGGAGGTTGCCCCAGTAGACCGGCAGCGCCGGTCCGTGGCGGCCCAGCTCGGCTTCGAGGGCACCAACCAGCGCTCGGTTCTGCGCGTTGATGGGGCTCACGCCGCCAAAGCGGCGGTAGGTCGCCTCGACCTCCGCCAACCTGGCGGCGGTGATGGGGCGGCCGGCGGTGACGTGCTCGAGAAAGGGCACCACCTGCTCTGGGCCTTCTGGGCCCCCGAACGACACGACCGCGGTGGCGTGGAAGCGCTCCACCTCCGGCAGCCGAGAGCGGCCTGCGGTGGAGGCCGTTTCTCCCCGCTAGTAAGCCGCCCAGACCTGGCGAGACTCGACGCCCCAGGCGCTGCAC
>JBPCRR010000368.1:0-5832 GCA_050996645.1 Acidimicrobiales bacterium
CATGCTGGATGGTATGGCAAACCCGAGCAGTGCCGGGTGACCGTCGCGCCGCTGCAGCAGCTGTCATCGGCGTTGGCGGCCACTGAAGACCTGGTCGCTGGCGTGGAGACGGAGCAGTGGAGCGCCCCCACGCCGTGTGCGGGGTGGGACGTGGCCGACCTGGTGCGCCACGTCGTCAACGGCAACCACCTGTTCGCGCGGGCGCTGTCTGGTCAGCCGGCGGACCCGCCGGCGGGCTCCATGACTCCGACCGAAGCCCTGCTGGCTGCTTACCGGGAGGGCGCCGACGAGCTGCTCGTGGCCTTCTCGCAGCCCGGCGCGTTGGACAAGACGGTCACGGTCCCGTTCGGAACCGTGCCCGGGCAGGTCGCGCTTCACCTGCGCATCACCGAGCTGTTGGTCCACGGGTGGGACTTGGCGAAGGCCACCGGAGCGCCTGGTCGCTTCCCCGAGGACGTGGCCGAAGCCGAGCTGGCCTTCAGTGCGCCCCTCCTCGGCCGCATCCCCCCGGACCGCAATCCGTTTGCTCCGCCGCAAGCCGTGCCCGACGACGCGCCGGCGATCGACAGGCTCGCGGGGCTGCTCGGCCGAGGAGTGGGCTCGGAGTCATGAGGCTCGTGGTGACCGAGTTCGTGTCGCTCGACGGCGTGATGGAGGCGCCGGGTGGTGGCGAGGGCTTCGCGCACGCAGGTTGGACCTTCGCAATCGAACGGGGCGACGAGGGCGACAGGCGAAGTACGTGGTGTCCTCGACGCTGGACGAGGCCTCGTGGAACAACACGTTCGGCCAGCTAGGATGACCGGATGCGAAGAGCTCTCTGCAGCCTTGTTGGGGCAGTGCTGCTGAGCGCTCCGTTGACACTGCTCGGATCGGGAGCAGCTTCGGCCTCGACAACCTCGTCGGGTTACAACGACTGGTCCTGTCACCCGTCGGCGCTGCACCCTGACCCCGTGGTGTTGCTGCACGGGCTGGGCGCCACCTACAACGAGGACCTGGGCCAGATGGTGGCGCCTTACCTTGCGAGCGCCGGCTACTGCGTTTTCGGAGCGACATATGGCGCCACGTCGGCCCTCGGCTCAAGTGTAGGAGGGGTCGGCGACATCCCGACGTCCGGCCGGCAGATCGGGGCGTTCATCGGCCAGGTCCTCGCCAGCACCCACGCGTCGAAGGTCGACCTGGTGGGCCACTCCGAAGGGGCCTTCATGTCCCTTTGGGTTCCCAAGGTCGACGGCTACGCCGCAAGGGTGGACCGGGTGGTGGCGATCGCACCACCGACGCACGGGACCACCTTCGGCGGACTGGTGAGCGCCGGCCAGGCGCTCGGCTTCATGCCCATGGCGGCTCTATTGCTCAACGCCTTCGAGTGTCAGGCGTGCGCCCAGCTGATCGACGGAGGGTCCGCGGTGGCCACCCTCGACCACGGGCCGATCGCACAACCCGGGGTTCACTACAGCATCCTCACCTCCACCTCCGACGAGCTGGTGACCCCCACGTCCACCTCGTTCGTGCGGGAGCCGGGGGTGGACAACGCCTACATCCAGGCCACGTGTCCCGCCGACCCCGTGGGCCACATCGGGGAGGCCTACGACACCGACGTGGAGCAGATGATCTCCAACGCTCTCGATCCCGCGTCCGCGAGCCGGGTCACGTGCAGCTACGGGCCGCCCGTCTAGGTGAGGTGACGGTGGCCTTCTACCGGGACCAGTTATTGCCGCGGCTCCAAGACAAGGTTATGGACCGCAGGACAACCCGTCAGGTCCGCGCCAGGGTCTGTGCCGGCCTGCGCGGGAGCGTTGTCGAGCTCGGGTTTGGCACCGGTCTAAACGCCCTGCACTACCCGCCGGCGGTGATCAAGGTGGTCGCGATCGAACCCTCAACCACGTGCATGCGACTCGCCGCTTCCAGAGTCGCCGGCTCGGCAACCCCGGTGGAGCTGGGTGGGCTTGACGGCCAACAGCTCGATCTACCTTCAGAAAACTTCGACGCCGTGCTGTCGACGTGGACCCTCTGCAGCATCCCGGATCTTGCGGCCGCGCTGGGCGAAGCCCAGCGCGTGCTTCGCCCTGGGGGCAGGTTGCACTTCGTCGAGCATGGCCACGCCCCCGACGCATCCGTGGCACGGTGGCAGTGCCGGATCGAGCCGGTGCACAAGCGGCTGGCCGGGGGGTGCCACCTGACCCGGCGGATCCCCGACCAGATCGAGTCCGCTGGCTTCACCATCGATCACCTCGACACCTACTACTTCCAGGACGAACCCAAGGTGTTCGGTTACACCTTCGAAGGAACGGCGACGAAGGTCTGATGCCGCGTCGGAGATAGGACGGACTGCCTGAGAGCCCCGGTTGTGTTCTGGCCTCCTTTTTGTCCGTAGCATCCCTGCTGTGTCCGGCTCCACTCTCCTCGGTGTGATCGGCGGCACCGGGCTCTCCCACCTCCTCCAAGACCCTCAGGTGGTCGAGCCCGAAACCCCATACGGCTCACCGTCGGCCCCGATCACGGTGGGCCGCCTGTCCGGTCGGGAGGTGGCCTTCGCGGCCCGCCATGGCCGTCACCACCACCTCCCTCCCGACCGGGTCAACTCTCGGGCCAACCTGTGGGCCCTGCGCGAGCTCGGCGTCTCGAGGCCCGCTGGGGCGGGCCACAGCCACGGGTCCCGGAGGCCGGCCAGGGCGGGGCTGGCCGGTGAGTAGCGGTAGGGGTCGACACCGGCGGCCTGCACCGTCCCAGGCGTATCGGTAGAGGTCGTCGGAGGTGACAGCTGGGCCGGCCAGCGCGGCGACTCGCAGGGCCACACCGGCTAGCAGGACCAGCGGCAGTGACACCCGACGGGGCAGCTGAAAGACGGCTACAACGGCAACGGCCCTGGTCACAGCTGGTGCAGGTACAACGGCGTGCGTTGGTCGTCCCGGCAGAGCGTCTCCAGGCCGTAGGGCGCTGCGTTGCCGCCCGGGCCTCGCCTCCAGTCATCAATCCCGGCGACAGGCATGGCGCCGGGGGCGGTCAAGTCATCGATCACCCCATCCGGCATCAGGTTGTTGCTAGGACCTCGTGTGCAGGACCAGTAACGCTCCGGTGTGGATCAGAGAGAAGATGTGCTCGGTGATCGCCTTGGGTTGGGGACCGCCCCGAATCAGGACTCCGCATTCGATGTTGATGTCCAGAGCCCGGCCGGTCAGGTTGGCGCTGCCCACCAGAGCGGTCTGGTCGTCGACGACGATCAGCTTGGGGTGGAGAGCGGCGCCGGGCGGCCTTTGGTCCGCCGGCCACACAACCCGGCGGACACCCAAGCCGGCAAACGCTTCGACGTCGGAACGGTAGGCGGAGTTGTCGGCGCCTCGCTCGTAGACGACGGTGATGTCGACTCCCCGGGCGACGGCGGCGGCAAGGGCACCGAGGACGCGTCGGTCGGGGAAGGTGGCGTAGCTGACCAGCAGGATCCGGCGCTGTGCCTCACCGATCAGCTCGGCAACCACTCCGGCGGTCAGGCGAGCCGTATCGATCCCACTGCTGGGGCCGGTCCAGACCACATCGATCTGCTGGGCATGGCGGGCTTTCTCGACCGCGGCCGCAGCACCCGCCAGGCATCCCGCTACAAAGTCGCCGGGATGAGATTCCAAGAGGCGGGTGATCTGGTCACACGCCGAACGGATGGCCGGCGAGCCGGCTGATGACCGGAGACTAGACACCGCTTGCGGCCCTTCCCCCGTTGCGGTCGCCAGTCGCGCAATGTCGTGGCGGGGCATCGCAGAGGCGATCTGGGTTGCGACGTCCTCGGGACCGCCGGCCGGCGGACGGCTGGTCATCACTTCCTACCGGGGGAACGCCAGGCCATCACCGGTGACGTCAACGATTACGGCTCGGTCCAGCCAGCGGTTGTTGGCCTCGCAGGTCGTCTCTGACGCTAACAGGCAGGCGTGGCAAGCTGCCGCGTGGAGGCTGTCGGACGGGTCTTCGGGCACGTGTTCGGCGCACAGCGGGTCACTCGAGCAGCGCTCGGCCTCCTCCAGCGCCTGATCCAAAAGGCGACGGAGATGTGTCGGGTGGCCGAGAGCTACCAGCCCACCGAGGGTCCCCTCACTGTCGTTGGCCGCCGTCGACAGGAGCAGGCCTGCGTAGCGGTTGCCCGGGTCTCCGATGTAGATCCGCTCCCGCACGCTGGCCGAGGAGTAGCCGCACTCCAGGGAGATCTGGCGGATAAGGAGGTGGCTAAGGGTGTGCAGGAGAAGGTAGCGGGGGATGGGGAAGGCGGCATCAAACGGTTGATTCCGGTTGATGCTCCAGCGTTGATAGGCGCGTCTCAAGGCGACGATCCTCGGATGGTCGGCCGCCCGGGTTTCCCAGGCCGACACCTGGTCCTCCCGGAACTGCAGGAACACGCCCTCGCCACGCTGTTCGACCGCGGGGACCCATTGCGGTGGTCCAGATGACAGCGGGATGGGGTTGGAGGGCTGCAGCTCGCGCCGTTCGGGCGCCAGGATGCGGGTGAACGCCAGCAAGGCTCGCACCTCACGCAGCCTCGGGAGCTGGACGACCTGGTCGAGCAGCACCCCGTAGCCGGCGGGGACGGCCACCGGCTCGGCGCAAAAGTCGTCGTCCTAGCGGTCGGTAGTGGGCCGCGACAACAAATCCCACTCGGCGTCGAGAAGGCCTCCGGGCTGTAAAGAATCCGGCTCGTCGGTCGCCGCCTGAGCCCGCTGTTGTTCGACGGCGGCCCACACCTCGTCGATCGGGACGTCGCGCAGGCCCCGCAAGTCGTTCATCTGGTCGATGAGGATCTGCACGACGTCCAGGCTAGATTGGGTGGACAGCACCTCCCAGTTGGCGGCAACGAGATCGGCGACGGTCCGCCCCTGGGGGAGATGCAGGGCGCTGGCGGTGACCGAGAACCACAGGCTCGACGAGCCGAGCACCATTAACCGCAGCTCCCGGCCGCACGGCTCAAAGCGTTGCAGGTGGGGGTGCCGGCCCCGGCAGAGGGGCAGGTTTTGGGGACCCTGGCGGCCGGCGGCCTGTTGGATGCTGCGATTGAGACCGCACTCGGTGCAGCGGACCAGCACCCTCGGTCCGAGAGTGCTGGACGAGTCGCTGACGGTCAGCTTCGGCCCTGAGCAAGGGGCGCCTTGGTGGACGAATTCGACGTAAGGGAAATCGTCAAGATGGCCGAGCTCGCACGCCACCAGGAAACGGGCCGGTAGGCAGGCTCGGCGGTTGGAAGGCCGGGACTTGGTCTGGTGGGGGCAGCCGGCGTGCACCCACTTGGCGAGGTCCGGCCGGCGACCCCACCGGTGGACCAGCTCGAACTGGCCGGGCGGGTCGAGCGGTCCGAGCCGGAAGCAGCGGGGGCAGCGGACCCACCGCGGGAACGGGCTGACCGGCACTCCCACCCGGGTCCAGGGATCGTCGGCGGCGTCGGGATCCCAAGGCGCCTGGCGCAGGGCGCGCACCTGAGACCCCAGCGCCCGTTGGATCTGCTCAAGCAGGCGACGCTCGGTGATGACCTCGGCCCGCTCCGGGCTCCACGAGTCGAGTTCGCGCACGACGACGCTCATGGCCGGCAGGTCGATTATGGCGCCGACCCCGCCGGTGCTGACGAGGTGGCTCGGTCGGGCCTGGCCGATCACCGTGGGGTCGCTCTTGCGGGCTGTCGCGGCGGTGCTCTTCACGGCTCGACCTCCACCTTGTACTGCCAGGCGGGGGCGGTTTCCGAGGATGCCCCGAGTTCCGTGGAACTTCGGTGACGGCCCAGTGGCCATTCAGGCCACGTTCTCAGTGTAGTTGCGGGGTGTGACGGCGGCTCCGGCGAGGCGGGCGACCTCGGCGTCGAGGGCCTTG